>CAXUFI010000190.1:0-5357 GCA_964250245.1 uncultured bacterium | reverse complement strand
GGCGGGCGCCGCGCGGCGCCGCCCGCGCGACTTCGGCGGTGCCGCACAATCTGCCCCGCATCCTCACCTCGTTTCACGGGCGAGAAGCGGACCTCGCGGAGCTCGAGGAGTTGATCGCGTCGCGGCAGCTCGTCACACTGCTCGGTTCCGGCGGAGTCGGTAAAACACGCCTGGCACTCGAGGCGGCGCAGCGTCAGCTCGACGGCATGCGATTTTCGGACGGTGTGTGGTTCGTCGATTTCGCGCCGATGCATGCGCCGGCACTGGTCGCCACGGGGATCGCCCGACTGCTCGGCGTGCGGGAACAGCCCAATATCGATCTCCTGCAAACGATTTGCGCGGCGGTTACGCATAAAGACCTACTGCTGGTATTCGATAACTGCGAACACGTCGTCGACGAATGCGCTCGCGTCGCCGAAGCGCTGCTCCGCGAATCGCCTGCTCTCGTCGTGCTGACGACGACGCGCGAAGCGATGCGCCTCGACGGCGAGTGCGTCGTTCGCGTACAGCCGCTGCCGTACGACGAGCGCGATCGCGGCGGACCGGCGCTCGACCTGCTGCTGCACCGTTTAGCCGAGGCGGATTACGCGCGCTACTCGCAGCCCCGGGATAGTGACCGCTCGCAGGCGGCGTCGGTCTGCAAACGACTCGACGGGATCCCGCTCGCCCTCGAACTCGCCGCCGGCCGGGCGCGAGACTTGCCGCTCGTCGAGATCGTCGCCGGTCTCGACGAACGTTTCGGTCTGCTCGTGCATGGACGCCGGACGGCGTTACCGCGTCAGCACACGCTGCGCGGCATGATCGACTGGAGTTTCGCGCCGCTCGCGACGAGCGAACAGGAACTTTTCGCTCGGCTCGGGCTCTTCGCCGAGGCGTTCACGCCCGAGGCGGCCGGCGCTATCTGCGGTGACGGCACGCGCAACGTTCGGAGCGGCCTCGCGACCCTCATTGCGAAGTCACTGGTCAGCGTGGTCGAAGACCGTAACGGCCGAATGCGCTATCGGCTCCTGGAAACGATGCGCGCGTATGCCCTCGATCGCCTTCGCGAGCGCGGAGAGTACGATCGTTTCGCCCATCGCTTCGCCGCGTATTTCTGCGGGTGTGCGAAGGAGGCCGACGCGCGTTACGGCCGCGTTACGAATAGTGAATTCCTCGCTGCCGTCGAACCGGACCTCGAGAACTTTCGCGCGGCGCTCGAGTGGAGTCTCGGCCGGCGCAACGATACGAAGCTCGGCGCCGAGCTCGCCGGCGCGATGGGCTGGATCTACCGCCAATGTGCGCTCTTCGTTGAGGGCGCACGTTGGGCCGAACGAGGGCTGGCCGAAGTTCGAGAGACGGCTCCCGCGCTCGCTCCGCGGCTACACATGGCGCTGAGTATCTTTTGCCTGAACTCGGGCGAGATGAGCCGCGCTTTGGAAGCGGCCGAACTCGCCACGCACGCGTACCGTGCCGTAGCGGACCGGTCGGGCCTGTCGTGGTCGCGCGCGCATGAAGGAGGCTGCCTGCTTTTTCTGGGCCGCCGCGACGAAGCTCGCCGTGCGATCGAAGAAGCGGTCGACATCGCGCGCGAGCAGCGAGATATGCTGCGTCTCGGAGGCGCTCTCAACGCTCTCGCGCTGACGATCCCGATCGACCGGGCGGCGGAGCGCTTCGCACCGCTCGAGGAATCGATCCGCACGTATCGCGCCGCGTCCGCCGACGGCGCGATGGTACCGACGGGGAATCTGGCCGAGGCGCACTTCGCCACGGGCGATTTCGCCTCCGCGCTGTCGTACGGATTGGAAGCCGTCGCGATGGCGCGCACCAACCGGGATCGTTCGTTCCTCGCGGGCGTGCTCACCAACGTCGCGGCCTACGCCCTCGCCGGCGACGACGTCGCGCAGGCGGACCGCGCGGCGCAAGAGGCGATGCGCCTGGCGCGCGAGATCGGCACGACGCACTATGCGATGTGCGCTTTCCAGCACCTCGGCAGCGTCGCTGCCCGGTGCGGAGCGTTCGAGCGAGCCGCGCGCCTGCTCGGAGCGTCCGACGAACGGTATCGGGAGTACGGTATCTCGCGGGAGTTCACGGAGCGATCGCTCTACGATCGCTCGCTTGCCGAGATTCGCGCCGCGCTCGGCGAGGAGCGTTTGCTCGCTCTTTTGAGAGACGGCGCCGCGTTGCCGGTGGAACGCGCCATCGACGAAGCTCTGCTGCCGATCGTTTAGTGCGCGTGCGTCTGCGGCGGCACGGCCTTCGGCACCGGAACCGCACGGCGTGAAACGAGCGCCGCGCGCGGGCCGGCTTCGAGCGCCGGTGCGATGAGAGCCATCCGTTCCTGCGCGCGGCCCGGTGCCGCCGCTACGATGCGATAATCGAAGTCGAGCGTGCCATGACCGCCCTGCGTCTCGCGCACCACGAAGCCGCCGGCCGTCTTAAGCGCGACGTAGAGACCGCGCGTATCGCCGTTCGGCGTGAGGAAGACGTGGTACGCCGAGTGCGCGTCCATCGACGCGCTGAACGCCGCATCGAAAGCGACCGTCGCGACTCCGTTGACGAGGCGAGCGCCCCCGACGTCCTCCACGTTCGGCGCCGTCGAGCGCGTCGTGAACGCCGTCGATTCCGCGCCGTCGCGCGTTGCGGCGAACGTGCGGTACGTGCCGTGCGAGTACACATTGCCGGATCCGTCGACGTAGAACAAGTCGGCCGACGCCGCATTGGTGAGCAACAGCGGGTACGAGTTACTGCGAGCGACGACTCCGATATACGAGCCGCCGACGTCGGCGCCGTTTCCGTTGCTGTTGACCACGTAGGCGCCGATGCCGCCCGAGGTTACGGCGTCGATGGCGTCGCCGGAAACTGAATTTGCCGCGATTCCCGGCCCTGAGGAAGAAACGCCGCGGACGCCGGTCCCCGATACCGACGAAGCGTACAGGCCGAAGCCCGCGGGGGAATAGCCCTGCACCCCGGTAGCGCCGGATCCGTACATCCCAAGGCTGCTGACGCTACTGCCGTATACTCCGACGCTGGACGAACTCGATCCACGCACGCCGTACGAATCCGGCGCGACGCCGTAAACGCCCCCGACCGCGCCGGCACCGGCCGTCCCCTCGACGCCGTATCCGCCGTTAACGGTCGTGCCGAGTACGCCAACGTTATTGCCGAAATTCGTCGACACGTCGCTCCCGGTAACGCCCGTATGACTCGAACTCGTGCCCGCCGTCTTACCGAGAATGCCGCTCGACGTGGACGATGCGCCGACGATCGCATTGCCGCTCGAACTCGTCGCGCTAAGCCCCGTTCCGGTAGTAGAAACAGCGACGACGCCGTCTCCGGACGGCGCATAGCCGCGCAAGCCGGTGCCATACGGTGAATAACCGTAAACGCCGGCGTTATACCGATTCTTGTTCGAGCTCGAATCGAGCCCTTCCAAACCGTAGCTAACGTTCGACGACGACGTGGCCGCGAAGGTCGTCAAGCCTTCGAGGCCGGCACCCGTCCCGTTCGTGTACAGCGCACACGGTTGTGGAATCTTACATGAGACGGTCGACGCCACGCCGGCGCTCGGGGCGCTCGCGAGAACGACCGAGAGGGCGAATAGACCTGCGCCGGCTTTCCGGCAAGCGGGCGAATCGGACATGTTGCGACTCCTGGACGACGTAGCGAGCATCGTTTTCATGATTCGATGTTATTCGCAGCGTGCTTCGGCGCAATACACAACTAAGCGAGATCGTATTCGTCCGAGTTAGTTGTCGCAGCCGCGCCGGTCCCGCTACGGCGCTTTCGGTTCGATTCGCTGCCGCCTAACACAACTAATTAGCACAAATACGTCCGAGGCTGGACGAAGCCCCGGCGGCGTGGGAGAATGGGCGCATGGAGGGTTCTATGTCTGTAATCCAACGCGCACTCACTGCGCTCGTTTTCGTCGCCGGCGTCACGGGGCACGCGGGCCCGGCAAACGCGGACGCGATCTCCGATCAAAAGAAAGCCTATAAAGCCATGGGTATCAAAGTTCAGCCGTTTAACGACAAGTGCACGATATTTACGAAAAGCGATGCCGAACGCGTTCTCCACGCGCCGGTCGTGCATGTCGAGACGGAGATGGATAAGAACGACTGCGCGTGGGGCCTTGCGAAGGATTCGTCGGTCGGAGTCCTCGTATCACGCGGCTCACGGTCCGACTGGTATCCTCCAAAACCCGATACCACGGGGGTTAGCAAAATTCACCACGTCACGGGCGTCGGTGACGATGCGTACACCTATTATGCGAACGCGGGGGCCGGCGGCATCTACACCGCCGACGTGCTCACGTCCAAAGGCGTCACGAGCGTTACGGTGGCCGAAAAGGCCGGCAATGCGGACACCGCCCTTTCGATCGCGCGCATGGCTATGAATCGCTAATCGAGCGGGACGGCTTCCGGCCCGTGTCGCGCGCTCTCGCAACGCCAAAAGCGTTAGGTTCGCCATCGATCACAGCGATCGGGTGCGAGTGGAAGTAGACGAACGCAAACGATAAACCTTCGTGCCGAGGGGCGGCAGCGACCGGTTGCGGACCCGTACCCAACGCACGTCATCGCGACGCTTGCCTTTTATCACGACGTGCTGACCGGCGATCGCGAACGGGCCTCGCGCTCGGTGTGTTGGCAGCGTGATCCGTGGTAGCGCCAACGGGAGTCGGACCTTCCTAGGAGTCGTATCGCCGCTCGTCATTTCGCACCGCTTCACGCTTTTTTCGTCACCGGAAGACGCCAAGTTATACCATCTGTAGCGAAATAGGTAGAAGTTTGTACAACGGCGCTGGAGTCGCCGGGCGGAACACTGAGTTCTCTCTTGCCGGTAATCGTGGATGGATGCTATGGCCTCGACTCGCTGGAGAAGACCTCGGTAGTTTGTGGCCGCCACCTAAACGATTCGAAAACAACGTAGTCGAAGCACGACGTTCGGCGACGCCAATCTCCGTGGGCGAGGTGGTGTTCTACACTGCGGCAGAAGCGGTAACGCTGCTGGATACCAGGGATCACTGCTCGCTGACCGACTCCGCACCTATCGCGACACGTGGGCCGAAACGCCGGCCCCCGCAACCGTCGCGCTGCACAAACGGCAACTGCGCGAAGGCGGGCACGCACCGCTGGGTAAAGCGGGCCAGGCCGCCGATATGCTATGATTTCGGCGATGTTCGAGAACGACGGCGGGCCAGTCGGCTATGCAAATGCCACGACGTTTACTTTGGCAAGTCAGGCCTTAGGTAGCGAGCTCGGGCTCGTTGAAAGCAGGTCGCGACGACGGTACGGCGGCGTCTCCGGGTCGTCGAACGACATCCGCATTGATCGTGTCCCAGGGAGTGGTGTATGAGGATCGGTCCGATATGAGATAGAGAG
>CAXUFI010000189.1:0-5383 GCA_964250245.1 uncultured bacterium | reverse complement strand
GTATTCACCATCGACCGTCCGGCGCGCCGCGGCGACGACGGCGGCCGCGCGGGACCCCGATTCCCCGAGCAGCGCTTGGTCTTGCCGCTCGGCTTCGGCGCGGGCCATCGCGACCGCGTCGTCGGCCGAGCGCCGGGCGGCGGCCCGCTTTTGGTCGGCCTCCGCCCGCAGCGCTTGCGCCTCACGCCGGTGTCCTTCGAAGTCGCTCTGCACGCTATCGATGTACGCGCGGCGCTTACGGATCGCAGCGCCGACCGGCCGCATGAAGACGACGTTCAAAATCGCGAAAAAGATCGCGAAGTCGACGAGCTGCACCCAAAACGTGCCGTCGAGCGAGAGGAACATCGGCCGCCGTTATTTGGAGAGGTGCGTCAGCAGCGCGGGTACGTTTGCGACGACGAGCAGGATGTAGAACCCGAGTCCGAGTGCGATGATCGGGAACGCTTCCAAGACCCCGACGCCCAGGAACAAAAAGGTAAAGATGTTCGGACGCGCTTCGGGCTGACGCGCGATCGCTTCGACCGCTTTCGAAGCGACGATGCCGTCGCCGATCGCCGACCCGAAGGCCACGCCGAGTACGATCAGACCGAATGCGATTATCGCCGCGGCCGCGACTAAACTCTCTGAGCTCACGATGGTTGCCTTTCTGGTGGTGCTGCAAGGTCGGGCGCGGCCCGACCGCGGCCGAAGCCGAAACTAGTGATCGTCCGCCGTCGCGAGCGATAGATACACGATGCCGAGCAGGGTAAAGACGAACGCCTGGATCGTGCCGACGAAAAAGTTGAAGAACTGGATGAAAAACGGAACGATCGCGGCGGCGATCGAGAGGTTGAAGAAGCCGATCGAGACTTTCGCATCGACGATCGAGGCGATGATGATGTAGAGCAGTTCCCCGACGAAGATATTGAAAAATAGCCGCGCGGCGAGCGTCACGGGCCGCACCAGCTCCTCGAGAATATTGATGGGCGCGAGCGGGAGCGGCGTGAACAAGTGCGTGAACGCGCCCGCACCTTTTTTCCGAATCGCCATCGTCCAGATTAAGAAGAAGATGATGAGCGCGATCGGGACCGTCGTATTGAGGTCGCCCGTCGGCGACCCGCCGAACGGCAGCCCGAGCGCCCTAAACGGCAGAATGCCGAATTGGTCGAGCAAGAAAATAAAGATGAAGAGCGCGAGGAAAAACGGCACGAACGGCTCGCCGCTTTTGCCGAGCGAGCCGTATACCAAATCGGAAATGTAGGAGATGACGCCCTCGAACACCGTCTGCGTCTTGCCGGCCCGCGGCGAACCGTAACTTCTTCCGACCCAGCCGAGAAAGAGCAACGCCACGATCATGGCGAGCCACGTCGTGTACACCGTGTCGCTGTGAACCGACCCCAGCAGGGGCAGATTCCAAACGCTGTGCGTGCCGATGCCCTCTTTCATTTCAGTCCGTCCGAACGCTGCGCCCTACGATGACGGCGTAGAGCGCGAGAGGTGTGAAGAAGCCGAGAAAATAGGCCGCCATGGACCACGCCGGTCCATGCAGTGCGAACTCCACCGGCACGATACCGAACACGGCGATCCGCAGAATACTGCTCGAGACGAACGACGAGACACTTCGGTGCTCGACTAAACGTTCGTTACCACGCATCGAGAGCAGCGCGTTAGCGAGCCCGCAACACGTTCCGCAAACGAGTGCGACCGCGGCGAGCGGCGAGTACGCGGCTAACGCGAGCCCGACGGACGCGGCAAATAACGCGGACCATGCCGCCATGGGACGCTTGCGATCGTAATAAGCACGCAAAGAGGCCTCTGACACGGCGCTTTCGTTCTTGGGCTAATCTCGAAGGTTCCCTCCACCGGCGGCGCGCCGCGACGTTACACGGGTTCGGCGCTAAAGGCGCTCGGATACGCGCCGCTCGCACGTAACCGGGCGAGCAGCCAGCGCACGATGCGCTGCGCGGCCCGTCCGTCGCCGTACGGATTGCTCGCGCGCGCCATGCGCGCGTAGGCGAGCTCGTCCGTGAGGAGCCGCCGCGTCGCCGCGACGATCGCGCCGCGGTGCGGACCGACGAGCTCGAGCGTGCCCGCTTCGATCCCTTCGGGACGTTCGGTCTCGTCGCGCATGACGAGCACGGGCTTGCCGAGGCAAGGCGCTTCCTCTTGTAAGCCGCCGCTGTCGGTGAGGACGAGCGTCGAGCGTTTGATCGACTGCACCGTGACGTCGTAGGGCAGCGGTTCGACGAGCTCGATCCCCGGAACGTGGCCGAGCCGAGCGCGCGCGACCGGCGCGACGTGCGGGCTCGGGTGGATCGGCCACAAAATCTGCGGCCGCTGCGGAAAGGCCGCGATCTCCGCCAGCGCCTCGCAGATCTCGGGCATCTTCGCGTGGTTCTCGCGGCGGTGCGCGGTCACGAAAATCCACGGCCGGCCGGGATCCAAACCGTTCCAGGCCGCCGGCTCCCGCGGCGGCTCCGCGGCCGCGACCGCGAGGAAGGCGTCGATGACCGTGTTCCCGGTGACGATGACGTCGCCCGGGTCCACGTTCTCCGCCTCGAGGTTGCGCCGCGCTCGCACGGTCGGGGCGAAGTGGTAGGAAGCGAGCCGGCCGGTGAGCCGCCGGTTCATCTCTTCGGGGAACGGCTCCCAGATGGTGGTCGTGCGCAGGCCCGCCTCGACATGGCCGACCGGGATCTTGGCATAGAAGGCGGCGAGCGCGGCGGCGGTACTCGTCGCGGTGTCGCCGTGCACGAGCACCACGTCGGGCCGCGCCGCCGCCAAGACGGGTTCCATCCGCTCCAGCACGCGCGTCGTGATCTGCGTGACCGTCTGGTCGTGACGCATCACGTCGAGATCGTAATCGGGCGCGATCGCGAAGAGTTCGAGCAGATCGTCGAGCATCTCCCGGTGCTGCCCCGTCACGCAGACGAGCGGCGCGATCGCGGGCGCGGCGGCCGCGAGCGCCCGGACGACGGGCGCCATCTTGATCGTGTCGGGACGCGTGCCGAAGACGGTCATCACGCGCAGCGGTTCGCTCACGGCGCCTTAAAAGGCGCGAGCGAGATGCACGTGCGAGACGCCGCCCGAGAGCAGATACGCGGCCATGCCGAGCAGAAACGAAACGACGTAGATCAGGATGACCGCCTGTTTCACGTTGAGGCCGAAGCGAAAGACCAGCACGTGGTGGAAGTGGCTGCGGTCGGGCTCGGTAATCGCGCGGCCGGCGCGCACGCGGCGAAAGATCGCGGCCGCCGTATCGAACACGGGCAGCGCGAGCGCGACGAGCGGCACGATCAGACTGACGGTAATCGCGACCTTGGCCGTGATGAGCAGCGATACGGTCGCGAATACGTAGCCGATGAAGAGCGAACCCGTGTCGCCGAGGATGATCTTCGCCGGATTGAAGTTGTACGGCAGGAAGCCGAGGGCGCCGCCGACGAGCGCCGCGAGCACGAGCGCCGCGCCGATGTGACCGTGGAGCGAGGCGATCGCGAAGAGGAACATCCCCGAGATGGCCGTGACGCCCGAGAGCAAGCCGTCGAGACCGTCGAGAAAATTAATTGCGTTCATCATGCCGAGGTACCACACGAGCGTTAACGGATAATCGATCCACGGCGGCAAGACGACGTATTGCAGCGTGCCCGGCACTTTAAAATCACCGATGTGGAAGCCGTACACCATCGACACGACCGCGACGACGATCTGCGCGACGAATTTCGCGCGGGGACCCATGCCCATGACGTCGTCCCAAACGCCGACGAGCATGATGAGCGTGCCGCCGAATAAGAGGCCGAAAAAGTCTTGCGTATCGTTCGCGCTATGGAAGAGTTGCGTGTGCAACGCAAAGCCGATCGCGACGAAGAGCGCGAACACGAGCCCGAGATAGACGGCGATGCCGCCGATGCGGGGCTTCGGATCGACGTGCATGCGCCGCTCGTCCACCACGTCGAGCACGCCGACTTTCAGCGCGAGTTTGCGCACCTGCGGCGTAGCGAAGAGCGCCGTGACGAAGGCCGTCGCCGCGGCGAGCAGGTAGAGGTTATCGAGCGTCACGCGTGCCCGCTCGCCGCGCGTTCGAGGGTGGCGAAGTGGGCGAGCGCGACGCCCGCTTCGGCCAGGAGCCGCCGCGAGAACGGGTCGTCGTAGACCGCCTCGTACACGATCCGTTCGATGCCCGCGCTAATGAGCAGTTTGGCGCAATTGACGCACGGCTGATGCGTGCAATAGGCGCTCGCGCCGGCGAGCCCGACGCCGTGCAGCGCGCCTTGCACGACGGCGTTCGCCTCGGCGTGCGTCGAGCGCACGCAGTGTCCGGCGACGAGTTCGCAGCCGACTTCGGTACAATGCGGCACGTGCCGCGGAGCGCCGTTATACCCCGTCGTGAGGATGCGCTGCTCCCGCACGAGCACCGCTCCCACGCTCGCCCGGGGGCAGGTCGCGCGCGTCGCCACCGTTCGCGCGACTTCCATGAAATACTCGTCCCAGCCCGGCCGCATCGCAGGCTGCTTAGCCGGTCCTGCGGCGATACCCCGCCCGGGCCGCGCCGTCAGGTCGGGCCGCGATAGCCGGCCGGAACGGAGGTCGCGCTGCCGAACATCCGGTCGCCCGCGTCGCCGAGGCCGGGCACGATGTAGCCCCGTTCGTCGAGGCGCTCGTCGATCGCGCAGGCGAAGACGCGGACCGTCGGATGTTTGGCTTGCAAGTGGCGCAGGCCCGCCGGCGCGGCGATCACGCATAAGAAGTGCATTTCGGCCGCTCCTCGCTCGGCGAGGACGTCCAAGGCGGCCGCGCCCGAATGACCCGTCGCGAGCATCGGGTCGAGCGCGAAGACGGGCATCCCCGCGAGCTCCGCGGGCAGGTTCGCGTAGTACGGCACGGCGGCGAGCGTCTCGGGATCCCGGAAAAACCCCAAGTGCGCGACGACCGCGTCGTCGATGACGGAGAGGAAGCCCGGCAGCAGCCCGAGACCGGCTCGCAAGATCGGCGCCACGACCGGACGGCGCAGGATCCGTTCCCCGGCGGCCGCGGCGAGCGGGGTCGCGACCGAGACGGCGCCGACCGGCAACTCGCGCGTCGCTTCGTACGCCAGCAACGCGCCGAGTTCTTCGACCAGCCGCCGGAACACGGCGACCGGCGTCGCGGCATCGCGGACGCGCGTCAGACGATCGGCGACCGCCGGGTGCGTGACGACGTGGACGCGTTCCATCGAGGGGCCGGGTTCACTTCATCGAATAGGCCGACCCTGCCGAAGGAGTTCCCGATGCCCGACGCCCGCTCGCGATCGCTCCTGGCCGGGCCGGCTTGTCTCCTCGCCGTCGCGCTGGCGGGCAACGCCGGCGCCGCGACGGAGGCCGCTCACCGCTTCGCCGGCACGTACACCGTGACCCAAGCCGGCGGAGCC
>CAXUFI010000188.1:0-5387 GCA_964250245.1 uncultured bacterium | reverse complement strand
GTTTCGTAAGCGTCGCAGCGTAGTGCCGCGTATGGCCTTACTCGCGACCCCGGTGAACGTCGAAGACCCGATCAACGCGGAGATTCTTAAAGTATCCGAGGATCGGATCGCCGGTTTCTTGCGCGATCCGCTCGGTGAGATCGCGCTTCGCTCCGGGATCGATTTCGAGACGACGCTCCTGCGCATTCGCGCGATGCTCGCGGCGGGAACGATTCGCCGCGTCCGGCAAACGCTGCTCGCGACGAACCTCGCGCACGGCGCGCTCGTCGCCTGGCAGATCCCGCCCGAGCATTTGGACGCGGCGTTCGATTACATGTCGAGCGACGATCCGTTTTCCGGGCACGTCGTCATCCGCACGACCGACGCGGCGACGCCCGGCTCGAACTACCGCCTCTGGACGACGCTCAAAGTGCCGCAGGGGTACGCGCTCGAGAAGCATGCGGAGTTCTTGCGCGAGCGCGTGCGGGCACAGGCGTTTCGCCTGATGCCGGCCGAACGGCTCTTCGCGCTCGGCGTCGGCCACATCCGGCGGCGCGGCATGGAGCCGGGTTCGCGCGCCGACGTGCTCGCGGACGTGCTCGACACCGAGATCGTCGAACTCTCGGCGCTCGATTGGCAAGTGCTCGTCGCGCTCAAGCGCGAGTTCGAACCGTTCGAACTCGGCCGCGAGCTGTGGCTGGCGCGCGCGGCCGAAGCGGGCGTCGACGTGCCGACGTTCTACGCGGTCGCGGAATCGCTCGCCGCACGCGGCGTGATCGGCCGCTTTTCGACTTTTCTCGAACACGTGAAAGAGACGGCGGGCAACGCGCGCGTCACGCGCTACAACGCGCTCTTTCATTGGCAGGTGCCGCGGGGCCGGGAACTCGATGCCGGACGCGAGGTCGGGCGCCATCACATCATGACGCATGCGTACTGGCGGGAAGGCGGCTCGGAATTCCGCAACGTCAACGTTATGGGCGTCGCGCACGGACTCGATAAGGCCGTGCTGCTCGCACACAAAGCGGCGATCGACGAGCACCTGCGTGAGGCCGGCATCGCGGTCGGCTACACCAACGTCTTCTGGGGCGGCCGCAGCGAGATTAAGCCGTCGGAAATTTCGCCGTTCGCCTTCGCAGAATTTCACCGCGCGCGAGGAGTCGATCCCGACACCCTGCGTGCGTAAACGCCGGCCGCTGCTCGCGCTGCTCGCCCTGCTCGCCCTCGGAATCGCCGGCTGTACGAAAGTCGATACGTCCGGAGGGGGCACCGCCGGTAACTCCTGGACGCATCACGACAGATTAGTTTTCGCCGAGAGCGAAGATACGAAGTCGCTCAACCCGATGCTCGCGACGAGCGTGACGGCGGGCGACCTTTCGTCTTTTATTTTTTCCTATGCGATCCGTTACGACGATCGCGCGCGGCCCGTGCCCGACGCGCTTCGCGAAGTGCCGACGCTCGCCAACGGCGACGTAAGCAAAGACGGCCTGACGCTGCGCTATAAACTGCGCCCCAACGTCTACTTTCACGACGGCGTCCGCTTAACGTGCCGCGATCTGGCGTTCTCGTGGCACGCCGCGATGAACCCCGCCAACAACAACATCACGCACGACGGCTACGATGCGATCCGGAGCATCGACTGTTCCGATCCGCTCGTCGCCGTCGTGCACATGAAGCACGTCTACGCACCGTTCCTGCAGCAGTTGTGGGGCCTCAACGGGAACGTCCCCATCATGCCCGAGCACCTGTTACGTGCGGTAAACGACGCGAAGGGTTCGTTCAACACGGCTCCCTATCAGTCCGCGCCGGTCGGCAGCGGACCGTTCGCATTCGTGCGTTGGGAGCGCGGCCAGCAAGTCGAACTTGCCGCCTTCGATCGCTATTTTTTGGGCCGCCCGAAGCTGCGGCAAGTCATCTTGAAAACGGTACCGGACGAATCGACCCTCGTCGCTCAGCTCAACACGCACGAGATCGATATGGCGGCCCGGCTGGGAAACGACGTCTGGCCGCAAGCGCGCGCCGTCCGCGGCACGACGGCCGTCGCCTCGCCGGCGTATGCGTTCGACCATATCGATTTCAATCTGCGGCGGCCGCTGTTCGCGGACGTCCGTCTGCGTCGCGCGCTCGAGATGGCGATCGACCGCAGCGCGATTCTCGAGAAAATCGCGCACGGCAACGGCGATCTTTCCGACACCGCCATATCGCCGTATTCGGCCTTCCATAATCCACACGTCACCGCGTTTCACTTCGATCCCGCGCGCGCCCGGGCCGAACTCGACGCGCTCGGCTGGCGGACCGGTCCCGGCGGCGTTCGCTTTAAAAACGGACGGCCGCTAGCGTTCACCTTCGCAACGCAAACCGAGAGTAATTTCGGCCGCGCGCTGCAGGCGATCGTGCAGCGCGAATGGCACGACGTCGGGGCGGCGGTCACCATCAAGAATGCGCCGACGGCGCAGTTCTTCGATAATACGACGAACGGCGTTTTGCAAGGCGGCAAGTACGACGTCGCGAGTTTCGCTTGGACGGCGGCCGCGGATCCCGACGATAGCGCCATCTACTCCGGTCACAACTTCGCGCCGCACGGACAGAACGCGATGTACTGGAACGATCCCGTCGCGACGAAAGCGATGGACGACGGGCTGCGGACGGTCGATCCCGTAAAGCGCAAAGCCTACTCGTTCATCGAACAGGAGCGATTCGCGAGCGACGTGCCGTCGATTCTGCTTCTGTTCCGCCGCGAGCCGTTCGTCTATAATTCGGATCTCAAAGGCTTCGTCGCGTCACCCGTGATCAGCCCGTTCTGGAACCCGCAGACGTATGCGCTCTAGGGAGCCGGTGCGACGCTTAGCGGCGCCCGCGCTCTCGCTATTGCTGCTGCTTGCGGCGGCTTGCACGAAGGTGACGCCGGGCGGCGCGAGCGGGCCGGCGGTGACCGGGAGCGCGCGAGCCTACACGCATCCGCACGAGTTGCGCTTCGCCGCCGCGGCCGATATCGAGCAGCTCAACCCGCTGATCGAAGAGACGGCCTACGAGCACTATCTCGCCGCGATGACGATGGCGTTCCTCATCAAGACCGACGCCAAGGGCGACGCGACCGTCCCCGAACTGGTAACGCGGATTCCCTCGCAAAGCAACGGCGGCATCGGCGCCGACGGCAAGACGATCACATGGCACCTCCGGCACGGCGTGAAATGGTCCGACGGCGCGCCCTTTAACGCCGACGACGTCGTGTTCACGACCAGAGCGATCCTCAACCCCGCGAACACCGTGACCACCCTTGACGGCTGGGATCAAATCACGAAGATCGACGAGCCCGATAAGTATACCGTCGTCTATCATCTTAAAGCTCCGTACTCGTCGTTCGCGGTCACGTTCTTCAGCTCGGCCGGTGCCAATCCGGCGATCTTACCCGCGCACCTGCTCAAGGGCTATCGCAGCCTCAATGAAGTCCCCTACAACTCGTTGCCGGTCGGCATCGGGCCCTTCAAATACGACGTTTGGAAGCGCGGCGACTCCGTCGTCATGGTCGCGAACGACAACTACTTCCGGGGCCGGCCGAAATTACGGCGCATCGTTTACAAGACGGTGCAAGACCGTAACACCGTGCTCGAAGAGCTGCGCACGCACGAACTCGATCTCTGGATACCGGTCTCGCCGCACTTCTACCCGCAAGTACGCGCGATTCCGGGCGTGAGCGTGCTGAACGTTCCGAGCTTTACGTTCGACCATCTCGACTTCAATCTCACGCGGCCCTTCCTGCAAGACGTGCGCGTCCGGCAGGCGTTGCGCTTCGCTACGGATCGAGCGCAGATCAATGTGAAAGTGCAAAACGGCCTCTACATCCTCAACGAGTCGCCCGTCGCACCGACGAGCGCGTATCATCTCGCCGAGCCGCTCGTCCCCTACGATCTCTCCAAAGCGAGCGCTCTGCTCGACATCGCCGGTTGGAAACGCGGTCCGGACGGGATACGAAGTAAGGCCGGCCAACGCTTGAGCCTCGTTCTCGTAGCCGCGATCGGCAGCCCCGACGCCGATACGGAGCTCGAGCTGATCCGGAACTCTTGGAAACAGTTGGGCGTCGACTTTACCGTCAAGCGTTATCTCGTCTCGCAATTCTTCGCGCCCGCTTCACAGGGCGGGATCATGTACGGCGGTAAGTTCGACGCCGTCGTTTTCGGCTGGGGAACGAGTCCCGTCGAGGATCTATCCAATCTTTATGCGTGCTACCGGTTCCCGCCCAACGGACAGAACGACATGCACTGGTGCGATCCCGCCGCGACCGCCGCGATGGACGAGGCGAAAACGCATTACGATCCGGCCGTACGCAAGCGCTACCTGGACGTCGTGCAGCGGCGCCTGTACGAGCAGGTGCCGACGGTCGTTATCTCGTCGCGGGCGCAGCTCGCCGGCTTTAACTCCGACTTACGCGGCTGGCACCCGAATTCGGTCTCGCCCTTCGACGATATGATGGGCGTCGATATCTAATCGTGTTCGGCTTCATCAACGGCATCATCTTCACGCTCGCCGTGCTGGCCGCGGCCGCCGTCGCCGGCATCTACCTGGGCGTCATGCCCGCGGGCGCCGACGTCAAGCCGCCGGCCGCCGAGAAGTGGGCGGCGAAGCAGTCGCTGCACGCGAGCATCCGTCGCGAAACTTCCGGCGTTACGAATCCGCTGCAAGCGAGCGACGCCGATCTGCTCGCGGCCGTGCAATCGTACGGCGCGAATTGCGCGGTCTGTCACGGAGCGGCGGACGGCAAGCCGTCGCTGCTCGCGCAAGGCTTCTACATCAAAGCTCCGCAGCTCGCGAGCGACGGCGTCGAGGACGATCCCGAGGCGGTCACCCATTGGAAGCTCGTGCACGGCATTCGTTTCAGCGCGATGCCGGCGTTCGCGAATCGGCTGACGGATCAGGATCTCTGGCGGCTCAGCGCGTTCCTCAAGCAGATGGATAAGCTGCCGCCCGCGGTCGATGCGGCGTGGAAGAAGCTCCCGAGCGCCGCGCCGCCGCCGGCACGATAACTACCGGAGCGAGCTCGCGCTCGCTGCGGTGCTCTAAGCCGACGTTTTCGCCGCCGCCGTGCGCAGCGCGAGGCTCGCCGCGAGCCACAGCAGCGCGCAGCCGGCGAGCGATAACGCGCGTAACCAGCCCCAGGCGGCGACGAGCTGCGTGATCCCGCTGCGCTCCTGTTCGAGTCGCCAAACCGCCGCGGGCGGCAGGCGAAACGCCGCGGAAAAGTGCGGTCCGAGCGCGTCGGGCCAGGTCGGCAGGGGATGCGCGGCGGCCAGGACCGCCACCGCTGCGCTCGCCGGGATCACGAGCAGCGGGAGGAAGAGGTGCGGCCGCAGCGGTCCGCGCGCGAGCAACGCGCAGCCGAGCGCCGCCGCGAACGTCAGCAGCTCCGTCTCGAG
>CAXUFI010000187.1:0-5392 GCA_964250245.1 uncultured bacterium | reverse complement strand
GGCATCTGCAACGCGCCGCCGGCACCGCCGGCGGCCGCGACGCCGCGCAGGGTTACGCCGCCCGCTTCGCCACGCTCGAGCGTGCGCTCGCCATAATACTTAATGAGGTACAGTACCGAAGTGACCGCCGCGACCATGAACGCCGCATATGACGTGACGACGAGCGGCACGTGGATCTTGATCCAGTACGACTGCAGCGCCGGAACGGCGGGCAGGTACCCTTCGTTCCACGTCAGTGCGTACGCGAGGAAGCTCGCCGAGAGCGCTTCGACGAAACCGCCGATGAACCAGATATCGTATTTGATAGCGAAGCCGATAAAGATCGCGACGGCCATCGCGGCAAACAACGAGAGCGAGCCGTAGAGATTCGTCAGCGGCCAGATGTGGCTGGTTTGGAAACGGTACACGAGCTCGATGAACTGCACGCCGCAGCCGACGAACGCGAACGGGATGCCGATGAGCTTCGGCAGCCGATCCCGCGATAAGAAATAGGTGAAGAAAGCGAGCGTACTCATGATGTAGGCGGAGATCGCGATGACGATCAGCAGCTGGTCGGTACTCATACGTATCCTTCAATCATGCAAACGAGCCCGCCGTTGCGAGCGGACGCGGCGCCGGCGGGTGCTCGTCGCGCTCCAAATCGCGGACGAGCGCGGCGAACTGCTCTTCGTAAATATCGAAACCTTTGACGGTCGTCGCGGCGATGCCGACGTTCCAGCATCGACCGGCGCCGTCGACGCGCACGTAGAGACGAGCCGGCAGGAAGTAGAACGACATGCAGAGCCCCGTCAGCAGCACGAACGCGCCGAGACCGACGAGCGGGATGCCGGGGTCGTGCCGGTATTGGATGCCGCTGTAAAGCACGTATCGGCCGGCGCCTACACGATAGCCGTTGCCGAGATCGATCCCGCGCTCGAGCGGCACGAGGACGCTACCGATATTCTGATCGCCGTCGAAGACGTTGAGCAGCACGCCCGGATTGTTGGGACGCGGGTCGGCGCCGATGGAGTTGCCGGGGCCGATCGAACCGACGAACTTCGCGTACTGCACCGAGCGCGACGTGTCGCCGAGCGCGAACGCTTCGCCCTCTTTAAGCGGGCCTTGCGGTGCGTTGGGTAACGGCCGGCCGTCCTTGGTCACCTCGAACGGCACGGCAAAGCCGTACGAAGCCTGATAGTAGTCGGTGCCGGCGATGTCGAGCGGATGGTTCACGCGCAATACCATCGCCCGCGGCTCGCCGCCCTTGGGCGTCGTATGGACGGTCGAAACGTAATCGAGCGGTTGATACACGACGCCGCTGCGCGTTTGAATCGGCGTTATCTTGTAGGCGAAGCGGTCGAGTTTGAAGACGGTGCCGTTCTCCGGAATCGTCACCGCATCGCCCGATACGATCACCGTCGTGCCGCTATAGCCGAAGGCCCAGTACAGCGTCGTGCCGGCCGCGATGATGACGAAGCCCACGTGCGCGACGAGGACACCGCGCCGCGCCCAATTGTGCTTGTCGGCGAACGTCCATTCCGTGCCGCCGAGCTCGCGTTTGCGCACGAGCCAGCCGCGCGCGGCGAAGAAGGCCTCGACGCGCGAGCGGACGTCCGCTTCCGTCCCGTCGACGTTCACGCCCGCATGCAGCGGAACCGCGTCGATCTTAATCGCGCGTAGCGGCGGGAGCCGCGTCGGGATGACGCGCCAGAAGGTCGCGAGCGTCATGCACGCGAGGATGAGCCCGACGATGCCGAGATAGGCGATCGAATGATAGATGTTGTCGAGGTGCAGCCGCAGCACCAAACGCGCGAGCGGCGGCGCGTAGTTCGTTACGTAGAAGCTCGGGTCTTTGCCCTGATCCACGACGACGCCGATCAGCGTCATCACCCCCCAGAGCGCGAGCAGCGACATACCGAACCAGAAGTTGGAAAGCTGACCGAGCAGCTCGTCGAGCGAGCCCCGCAGCGTCGTCATCGCGCGCGCCACCGGCTTAGACCTCCCTCGCTTCGCGGTGCCACGACTTTTCCAAGAGGATGATGATCCAAATACTCGCTTCGTAGAGCACGTACATCGGCACGGCGATCAGCAGCATGGTGATCGGCGAGGCGTCGGGCGCGGCCACGCCGCCCGCGATCAGAATTCCCATGCCGATGTAGCGGCGGTACTTACGCAGCATCGGCACGTTGATGAGGCCGATGCGTGCGAGCGCGAGCATGATCATCGGCGTTTGAAAGATGATCGCGAAGACGAGGAACGTGAGCAGGATGATGTTCATCGTGGGCTCGATGCCGAACGTCTCCTTCGCTACCGTCGCCGTAATGCCGAGCAGCGCCGTCAGCACGCGGTGAATGATGAAGAAGTGACAGAATGCAAGTCCGGCCGCGGCGAGCAGAATCGAGGGCGCCGTATACGAATAGACGATGCGGCGCGTGCGCGGGTGAAACGCGGGCACGATAAACATCCAAAGCTGAAACACGAGCACGGGCAGACCGAGTACGATCGCACCGTAAATGGAGAACTTGAATTCGGTAAAGATGACGTCGGTCGGGGAGAAGGCGTTGAGTTCGACGGCGCGGCCGAGGTATTCGTTCTTAAGCCACGTGATCGCGAATTGTGCGGGCCAAAAAAGTCCGAGCGCGAGCACGCCGACCGTCGAGAGCGAGATGATGAGACGCGTCCGGAGCTCCCGCAGGTGCTCCGTGAACGGCATCTCTTTTTGATCCCACTCCGATTCGACGACCGGGGGACGCTCGGCCAGCAACGGACGCGCGGCTAGTTACGCGGTGCGGGCGGTTCGGGCGCGACCGACGGCGCACCCATGACGAGGCCGTTCGCCGCCGGCGCGTCCCGCAGCACGGCGCCGTTCGCAGCATCCGCTTCCGCTCGTGCGCGCATGTCGGCACGAGCCCGCTCGGCCGCGACGTCGGCCTCGGCTTGGCCGACCATAAACTCTTTTTTCGCCTGCCCGATCCCGCGGGCCAATTTCGGCAAGCGATCGGCGCCGAACAGCAGGACGGCAGCGCCGACCAGTAACGCAAGTTCCATGGGATTTCCGAACATGTACCGTACCTCTCCTACGCTTCTCGCGGTCTGTCTACCGCACGCGGACGGCGCTCTCCCGGGCTAGCGCGTCCGCGAGAGCGACCAGTTCGGCACGCGTGCCGCCGTTCCCGAGCGGCACGAGCGAGAGCTTCGCCCGCTCGAGGTGGGTGGCGATAGCCTCGCGCGTGCGAACCAAGCCGCCCGCCCGCGCCACGCCGTCGATCAGCAGTTCCGCCGTACCCGTCGCCGCCCGCTCGGGCTCCGCGTAGAAACGCTCGAGCGCGGCCCGAAAACCGGCATCCCCGCTCTCCAAGGCCAGGATCAACGGGATCGTCATCTTCCGTTCGCGCAGATCGTTGCCGACCGGCTTCCCGAGCTCGCCTTCGCTCGCGGTAAAATCGAGCAGATCGTCGAGCATCTGAAACGCGATGCCGTAATAGAGTCCGAAATCGCGTAACGCCTTCACCCGTAGCGGTGACGCGCCGGCGACGAGGGCGCCGCACTCGGCCGACGCGGCGAACAACGTCGCCGTTTTCTTGATCGCGATCTCGATGTATTGCGCGAGCGGTAAAGCCAAATTGCCGACGGCCCGGTGCTGCAACACTTCCCCGTCGGTAATATCGGCGAGCGTCGAGGCGAGAATATTCGGCACCGGCGCCTTGTACTTCGCGGTAACGTTCTTAAAGATCCAAGCGAACAGGTAGTCACCCGCGAGCACGCTCACGCGATTGCCGAAATCGACGGCGGTCGCGTTGACGCCGCGCCGCCGGTCGGCGCGATCGACCACATCGTCGTGAATCAGCGTTCCGACGTGGATGAGTTCCATATATGCCGCGAGCGGCAGATGATCGCGGGCGTCGGAGCCGCCGGCTTCGGCAGCGAGTAACGTCAAGCGCGGCCGCAGCCGCTTGCCGCCGGCCGCCAGCATCCGCCGCACGGCCTCGGTGATCAGCGCGTTATCGGTCGAAAAAGACGACCGGAAGAACTCCTCGACCAGGGCATAGAGATCGTGCTCGGAGCCTTCGGAGGCGTGCAGCGGTTTCGAGCGGTCGATCACGCGCGGCCAACATGGACGGCGATGGCGCCGCCGGCGAGCCGCACGTACCGGACGTCTTCGAAGCCCGCGGCGGTGAAGCGGCCGGCGAGAGCGTCCGCGTTCGGATAGTTCGTGAGCGAATTCGGTAGATAACGATAGGCGCTCCTCGAGCCGCCCACGAGGCCGCCGACGAACGGTACCAAGCCGTAGAAGTAGACGTCGAACGCGCGCTTAAAGAGCGGATTGGGCGCCTTCGAGACGTCGAGATTCACGAAGCGGGCGCCGGGTTTGAGCACTCGCCGAGCTTCTCGCAACGTCGCCTCGATGTCCACGACATTTCGCATCGAGAAGCCCATGATGGCGCCGTCGAAGGTCGCGCCCGCGAACGGCAGCGCCATGACGTCGGCCGTCTCGAAACGCACGCTGCCCTTGGCCTCGCGCGGCGCGCGCCGGCGGGCGCCGTCGAGCATCGGCTCGCAAAAGTCGACGCCGACGACGTCGAGCGTCGGATCGGCTCCGGTAAGGTGGAACGCGAGGTCGCCCGTCCCGCAGCAGAGGTCGAGCACCGTACCGCCCGCGGGCGCGGCCAGTTCCGCGACCGCCCGGCGGCGCCAGCTCTCGTCGACGCCGCCGGTAAGCAGGCGGTTGGTCGCATCGTAGCGCGGCGCGATCGACGCGAACATCTCGCGAACGTAGGTCGATTTTTCCACTAGCTGACGGTGCTTCCCGGGACGCGTGCGAGCTCCATGCTCCTCGTTTTGACGTCGCCCGGCCGCCCCTTGTCGCCGCTTCCCGGCGAGGGATAGACCAGCGTCCGGCGGCCCACCCGCCGTTGCGCCACTGCGAAAAGGAAGTGCCATGAATCTTTCCGCCATCAGCTCCATCCTCGGGGTCGCGACGCAACTCTTCGGCGGCAATGCAAGTCCGCTCGGCGCCCTCGGATCGCTCGCTTCACAGGCCCTCGGCGGCGGCCAAAGCCAAGCCGGCACCGCGAGCGATCCGCTCGAAGCGATTCTCTCGCTGACGCAACAGGCCGACGGGCTCGCAAGCAGCGGCGGCCTCGCAAGCATCGCCGGCCTGCTCGCCTGAGCGCGAGGCTCATCTCCGACGCCGCGTTCCTCGCGGCGCTCGCGTCGGCGCAGACCGTCAGCTTTTCTTCGTACGTCCTGAATCCGGGCTCACGCGTGGCGGGTGCTCTGACGGCGGCCTGCGACGCGGGCGCGAAGGTCGACGTGCTGCTCCAAGGCGCGGCCGACGGCAACGGCCGCGGCATCGTCCGCGCCAATGCCGCCGCGGCGGCCGAACTCGAACGCCACGGCGCGCACGTCACGG
>CAXUFI010000186.1:0-5398 GCA_964250245.1 uncultured bacterium | reverse complement strand
AGCACGTCCCCCGCGAGATCGTACGTCGAGCCGCTCTTTTCAAAAGCGCCGCGGGCGGGCAGCACCAGATTGGCCAGCCGCGCGGTTTCGGTGAGGAAGAGTTCGCTCGCGACCACGAACGGCACCGCGGCCAGCGCCTCGCGCACGTAGCGTTGACCGCGCGGGTGATGCAGGACGGGGTTGGCGCCGAAGAGCGAGAGGACGCGCAGCGTTCCGGCCGCGGCCGCCTGCAACATGCCGTCGACCGGGAGCGCACCGGGCCGCGGCAGCAGACCGAGCGTAGCGGCGCCGAGCGCGTTCCCTTGCTCGCCCGGAATGAAGCCGAAGACCGCGACGCCGGCCGCGGCGAGCTGCGTCATGACGGCCGCGGTGCGCGCGCCGAGCGCGAGATCGATGCCGTCCCAGACGAAGGCGACGCGTTGCGCGCCGGCCGCCAGGGCGAGCGCATCTTCCACCTGCACGAGCCGCACGGCGGGCACGAACGATTCGCCGGCGTGCGACCCGCAGCTCGCATAGCGTGCTCCGTGACGCGCGACGGCTTTGCGGATCCGCAGATCGAGCACGGGCGCGGTCTGCGACGGCGGTCGTCCGAGCGCGACGATCACTTGAGCGCGTTCGAGATCCGCGTAGGAGCCCGCGAACCGGCCGGGCGCCGCTTGCCGCTGCCGGCCCGCGCGCCAATCGATATTCTCGATGCCGAGCGCGCGCATCGTCTCCCCGAGCAGCACGATCTCTTCGTTCAATAAGCGGCCGCCGCCGATGACCCCCGCCGCTTCGGGTTCCGCCGCGCGCAGATGCTTGGCCCAGAGTGCGATCGCTTCGTCCCAATCGAGCTGCAACCACTCGTCGCCGTCGCGCAACAGCGGGCTCGTGATCCGCCGGGCGTCGGAGTAAAAGCCGATGTTGTAACGGCCCCGGTCGCACAGCCAGCCGTCGGACACCGCGTCGTCGTCCTCGACGGACATCGTGCGCGCGATGTTGCCGTAGCGCTCGTCGACGTTCAAGCGGCAGCCGACCGCGCACTGCGTGCAGCTCGTCTCCGTCCGCGCGTTATCCCACGGCCGCGATTTGAAGCGGTACGTCTTCGACGTGAGCGCGCCGACGGGGCACAGCTCGGTGACGTTCCCCGAGAAATTCGAGACGTACGGTGCGCCGTTCGCGGTCGCGATAACGTCGCGCTGACCGCGATCTTTCACGACGAGGGACCGCTCGTTCGTGATGATCTCATCGAAGCGCGAGCAGCGCTGGCAGACGATGCAGCGCTCGTCATCGAGCACGATGGTCGGCCCGAGATCGATCGCCTTTGGTTTCGACGACTTCGCATCGAGCAGTCGCGACGTACTCTGGCCGTACGCCATCGAGAAATCTTGCAGGTCGCACTCGCCGCCCTTATCGCAGATGGGGCAGTCGAGCGGGTGATTGAGCAAGAGAAATTCCATCACCGCGCGGCGTCCATCTTCGACCTTCGCGCCGTAGGTGTGAACGACCATCCCTTCCGTGACGACCGTGTTGCAGGCGATCTGCAATTTCGGCAACTTCTCGATCTCGACCAGGCAGATGCGGCACAACCCCGCCGGCCCGAGTTTGGGATGATAGCAATAGACCGGGACGTCGGTCTCGATCGTCTTCGCGGCTTCGACGAGCAGCGTTCCCTCGGGAACGGTTAGTCGCGTACCGTCGATCGTCAGGTTGATGTCTTTGGGCACGTTCAGGACTCTGTTTCGGGAGGGGCGACGTCGCTGACGACCGGTTTGGACCGTACGCGCCGTAGACCGAGGACGATGGCGATAACGACGACGAGCGCCAGCAGCACGAAGCGCCGGTCGCGGCGCCGCACCCCGGTGAGCGGCTCCTCGCCGCCGGGAACTCCGCTCTCTTCGAGCATCAGGCGACGAGCTCGCGCGCCGGTTTACGGACGTAGGCGCGAAACTGTTCCTCGAACCGCTTGAGCACCGACGCCAAGAACGGTTCGATCGAATCGCCGAGCGGGCAGAGATTGATCCCGGTAAGCTGGTGCGAGACGCTCAGCAGCATATCGATGTCCGAATCGAGCCCGCCGCCCGCCAGGATCCGCTCGAGCGTCACTTCGAGCCAGTGGCCGCCTTCGCGGCACGGCGTGCACTGACCGCACGACTCGTGCGCGTAGAACCGTACGAGCGCCAGCGCCGCTTCGACGAAGTTCGTCGTGTCGTCGAAGAAGACGACCGCACCGGACCCGAGCATCGTGCCGTTCTTGGCCATCGTATCGAAATCGTACGATAAGTCGAGATGCTCTTCGAAGAGACACGCCGACGAGCCGCCGCCGGGTTGCACGGCGACGATCGTGCGTCCGTCGCGCGGGCCGCCCGCGAGCTCGAGCAGCTCGCGCAGCGGCGTGCCGAGCGGAACCTCGTAATTGCCCGGCCGCTTCACGTGGCCGCTGACGGAAACGATTTTATAACCCGGCGAACGCTCCGGCCCGACCTTCGCGAACCAATCGGCCCCGTTGCGAAGTATGTGCGGCAGCGTCGCGAGCGTTTCGACGTTGTTGACGACGGTCGGCTCGCCGTACAACCCTTTAACGGCCGGGAACGGCGGCTTGAGCCGCGGCTCGCCGCGCCGGCCTTCGAGTGAGTTGAGCAGCGCCGTCTCTTCACCGCAGATGTACGCGCCCGCGCCGCGATGCACCGTGATCTCGATGCCGTACGAGGTGCCGAGCAAATTCTGCCCGACGAAGCCGGCCGCGCGCGCTTGCGCGAGCGCGTCCGTGAAAATCTGATAGCCGCGTTCGAATTCGCCGCGAATGTAGATGAACGCGTGCTTCGAGCCGATCGCGTAGCTGCCGATCAGGATCCCTTCGATGACCTGATGCGGTGTCTCTTCGAGCAGCATGTGATCCTTGAACGTGCCGGGCTCGGCCTCGTCGCAATTGCAGACCATGTACCGCGGCCGGTCGTTCTTCGGCAGAAACGACCATTTGCGCCCGGTCGGAAAGCCCGCGCCGCCGCGGCCGCGCAGGCCGCTGTCGAGCGTGATCTGCGCGATGTTCTCGGGCGAGAGCTCGGTGAGCGCGCGCTGCCATTGCACGTACCCGCCGCGCTCGCGATAGACGTCGATATCGCGCAGATTGACTTCGCCGATACCCTCGGTTAAGACCTTAACGACCGGCATCTAATGCTCGCTCGCCTTCGCCGGTGCGGTCAAGCGCGCGGCGCCGTCGGCGATCAGCCGCTCCTTGGACGGTCGCACGTCGATCGGATACGGATCCTTCTCCAGGCGTTCGATCATACGCACGCCGGTCGCGTCGCCGAACCCGCCCGGATCGTTCGGCTGCGACACCCCTTGAGCGCCGAACGACTTACGGCCGGACTCTTGCTGCACTTGCCAATCGCGGCCGGGCTTCATCGATTGCGGCAGCGCCGGCACTTCGAACGTACCCGCGCGCATCGCCTCCAACATCGTGTCGACTTTCTCTTTGGTGAGATCGAAGTAGAATTGCAGATTGATCTGCATGCACGGCGCCCGGTCGCACGCGGCGAGGCACTCGGCCTCTTCATAGGAGAACGTGCCGTCGGCCGTCGTTTGCAAATGTCCGATCCCCAAGCGCTCGCGAAAGTGCGCCATGATTTCGCCCGCGCCGTTGATGAGACACGAGAGGTTGCGGCACGGCTGCAGCATGTAGCGCCCGACGGGCGCGCGATGGAAGAGCGTGTAGAACGAAGCGGTCGATTCCACGACCGAGAGCGGCTCGTCGATCCACTCGGCCGTTTGCGCGAGCGCCTCGGGCGAGACCCAGCCCTCGATATTCTGAAAAGCGTGCAAGATCGGCAGCATCGCGCTGCGTTGCCGGCCCGCCGGATAGTGCGCGATCAAGCGCCGCGCCTCGGGCTCGACTTCGGCGACGACGGCGGCGAAGTCGCGCGCGGCCACTTCCGCGCTCACCGGTCGACCTCGCCGAACACGGGATCGAGCGAACCGATCATCACGACGACGTCCGCGATGAGATTCCCGGGCGCCATCGCTTTAAGCGCTTGCAGATTGTAGAGCGACGGCGGCCGCGTCCGCACGCGATACGGCCGGTTATTGCCGTTGGACACGAGATAATAGGCGAGCTCGCCGCGCGGCGACTCGATCGCCTGATAGACGTCGCCCGGCGGGACGCGAAACGACTCGCTGACGATTTTGAAGTGGTGAATCAGCGCTTCCATCGAGAGCGCGATCGTCTCTTTCGGCGGCTGCGCGATCTTCGGATTCGCGACCATGATCGGACCCGGCGCGTCGAGTTCCTTGCGTGCCTGCGCGACGATCCGCATCGACTCGTCCATCTCGTCGAGCCGCACGAGGAAACGCGCGTAAGCATCGCCCTCGGTCCGCACCGGCACGTCGAATTCGTACTTCTCATAGCCGCCGTACGGGAACGCTTTCCGGACGTCGTAGGCGATGCCGCTCGCGCGCAAGGCGGGGCCCGTCAGCCCCCAGCGGATCGCCTCTTCGGGCTTCACGATGCCGACGTCGATCATCCGGTCGCGCAGGATCGGATTGTTCTGCAGCAGCGTCCGCAACTCGCGCATCCGCTGCGGGAACTTCGCGATCAGTGCGTCGAGCTTCGCGACGAAGCCGTCGGGAACGTCGCCGTTGAGGCCGCCGATTCGGAGATAGTTCGGGTGCATGCGCGCGCCGCCCGAGACTTCGATGAGGTCGAGGATATCTTCGCGCACGTCGAACGAATAGAAGAACGTCGAGAGCGCGCCGAGATCGATCCCGCCCGTGCCGAGCCAAACGCAGTGCGACGCGATGCGCGAGAGTTCGCAGAGCAGCACGCGGATCGATCGCGCGCGTTCGGGGATGTCGTCCGTGATGCCGAGCAGCCGCTCGACCGCCAGGATGTAGCACAGCGCGTTGCCGAGCGGATTGAGATAATCCATCCGCTCGATAACGGTTCCGGCTTGCGTCCAAAATAAATTTTCGGCCGACTTTTCGATCCCCGTATGGAGGTAGCCGATCTCCATCTCGGCGCGTTCGACGATCTCGCCCGCGACCTCGACGACGATCTGCAGCACGCCGTGCGTCGAGGGGTGCTGCGGACCGAGCGAGAGCGTCATCGAATTGCCGCTGCGCGCGACCACGTCGACCGACGGCGGCAGCGGCGGCAGAGGCGCGGCTCCGGCACCCGGCGCGCCGGGCGGGGCGATTTCGATGCTCATGGCTTCTCCGGCGACACGTCTTGGCCGCGCGCTCGCGCGATCTGCTTCTGCAGGGCGGCCGCAACCTTCCCCGAGGGCGGCGCGCCCGCGGGCACGTTGCTCTTGAGCGCGAACGCCGGCCGCGGCGTCGCTTCGCGCGCGGGCCCGCGCAACGGGTAGTCTTTGCGCAACGGGTGGCCTTCCCAGTCGTACGGCATCTGAATGCGCTTGAGATC
>CAXUFI010000185.1:0-5400 GCA_964250245.1 uncultured bacterium | reverse complement strand
GGCATCAGCCTCTCGGGGGCGATCCCCGCCTCGACGGCCGCTTCCAGCAGCGCCGCCAAGTGGGCCGCGAGCGCCTTCGGGCCGCCGCCGGTGCTCGCGATCCGGGCGAGACCTTCGGCGAACTCGAGCAGCTCGTCATTCGACATGACGGGGCTATCGATCACGCGAAGCTCCTCGGACATGATTCTCACCGTTCACAACGTTCTCGGTACGCTGCTCGTGCTCGTGTCGATTGCGGCCATTTTCTGGTCGCCGGCGCGCCGTATCGTCCTTTATGTGCTCGTCCTCCAAATCGTGGTCGGCGCCTCGGTCTGGGGCGTGACGAAACTCGTTCCGCCGGCCGCGCACTGGACGCTCGCGATTTTAAACGGCGGCACGTATGCGATGGCGACCGCCTTCGAGAAGCGGGGACGGCCGCGCGGTCTCGTGATCGGGATGCTGGTCCTGGGGGCGGTTATCTTCGTCCTCGTTTACGGTATTGGGGCGCACGCCTACAGCAGCCTCGGAGCGCGCGCCGCGGCGCCGATGTAGGCCGCTTCGGCCCTTGCGGTCCTCAGCCTTCGTGCTCCCGGTTAACCGCCGTTGAGGTCGACGATCATCTCGGTGATGAACGCGACGGCGAAGCCGGCCGTGATCATCGAGGTGGCCGCGATATTCACGCCCGTCTTTTTCAGGACCGACCAGAGTTCGCCGATGACGAAGACGAGCGCGCCGATCGCGGTCGCGAGGAAGAGCACGGAGAGCGTCGGCGAGTTGAAGCTGTAGCCGACCATGGTGCCCAGGAACGTCGGGCCCCCGGCGACGAGCCCGGCGAGCCCGATCTGCGCCCAGGTGGGGATGACTTTGCCCGCGAGCGGAGCCGCGACGCCGAACCCTTCGGTCGCGTTGTGAAGTGCGAAGCCGATAATGAGCCCGCCCGCGATCGCGGTCGCGCCCGAAGCCGCCGACGCTCCGATGGCGAGCCCCTCGGCAAAATTATGGGCGCCGATGCCGACGGCGATCACGGCCGCCAGCACGAGCGGACTCCCGGTAACGGTGCTCGCCGTGCGTTTGACGAGCGCGGTCGAGGCCGCGCCGAGCCCGACGAGGCCGAGGATCAGCCCGCCCGCGAGCGCGGCGACGAGAGCGAGCGGGAACGGCGCGCCGCCGTGCCACGCCGTCAGCGCGCGATTCACCGGAATGAGCGCGTTCATCGCGATTTCGATGACGAGATACACGAGAATCCCGATCGCGAACGCATTTAAGATGTTGATGACGACGGGCGTGAGTTTGCGGGCGCGCGCGATCGGCAAGCCCAGGAAAATCGTTAAGCCGGAGAAGAGTCCGAGCAGCGCCGTCACGCCGAACGAAAGCTTCCCGGCTTGCGGCGCGGGCGCACCGTTCGCGACCGTGTCGGTCCCCGACATCGTGTTCATCATCGCGTCGTACATCGCCGTCGTCTTGTCGGGCGTACCGAGGTAGTGTAGCGACGTGATCAACCCGTCGGGCATCCCGTTCGCGTCCTCGACGTGGTCGAGCACGTGGCAGTGAATCATCCAGGTGCCGGGCGCGGCGTCGGCGAGGATCGTGGTATCGATCCGCTGCCCGGGACCGATCTCGACCGTGTCTTCGATATCTTTGTAGGTCACGGGCATCGCATCGCGCGCGATCAGCGTCATGTTGTGGCCGTGCGTGTGCATCGTATGAAAATTCTCGGCGGAGATATTGACCCAGCGGACGCGGATGCGCTCGCCGCTGCGAACCGCGAGCGCTCGCGTCGCCGGATAACTCTTGCCGTTGAGCGTGAACTGGCTCTCGTCCGCGCTATTGATGTACCACGCCGAGATTATTTCGAGATAGTCGCGCGCGACACGTTCTTCGGGTCGCGGGTGCGTTGGGTTGACGATGATGCCGCCGTACAGGCCGGCGTTGAGAACCGCTTTGCGATCGTGGGTGTGATAGATGAACGTTCCGGGCTGCCCGGCCGTAAAGGAATAGTGGAAGCGGCCGTGCGGCGGCACCATCTCTTGTGACGAGCCGGGCACGCCGTCCATCGCCTCCGGCGCCCCGTGGATGCCATGCAGATGGATCGTATCCGCGATAGCGAGTTCGTTGCGGTAATCGATGACGACCCGGTCGCCCTGATTCACGACGAGCGTCGGACCCGGCACGACGCCGTTATACGTCTTCGCCATCACCGTCATGCCCGGCTTGAGGGACCAGGGCGCTTCGCGGCCGACGATGTGAAAGATTTTCGTGCGGCCGTGCACTTCGGGTACGGCGGCGAACGTGCCGTCGGCGCGGGCGGACAGCTTCGATTCCCCGGGCGCGGGCGTTACGACCGGGATCGGTCCGCTCAGCAGCTGCATCCCGACGGGGCCCACAGCGGCGGCTGCCGGCGCTTCGTCTGCATCGGCCAGCGCCGCCCCGGGCAGCAGCCCGAAGAAGAGCACGACGAGTAAGAAGCGAAATGACTGCAGCAAGGGTCGGCTCTTTCCGGAAATAGGGATGCCTAACAAGGCGATGCGTCCGGCCGCATCCGGAGTCCTTCCAGATGTCGGCAAAGTTGGTGCCGATCGAGACCGGATCTCTTCGTTGGACTCCTCCGCACGGAAGGCGTCCGCATGTGCCCGCGGGGACGACTGGAGCAATCGATGGCGGACGGCTTGGCAGGCGATACGCAACGCCCCGGAGCGCCGGCGCGCGCATGATTGAGGGTTCGGCCGAGCCGGCCGAGCCCCGGCAGAAAAAGCGGCGGCGGTTCCGTAGACTGCTGGTGCTGCTGACCGTGCTCGGGCCCGGCTTCGTTACCGCGTCGGCGGGAAACGACGTGGGCGGTATCGCCACGTACTCGATCGCGGGCGCGCAATTCGGCTACGAGATCCTCTGGGTCATGGTGCCGCTCACCGTCGCGCTCATCGTCGTGCAAGAGATGGCCGCGCGCATGGGCGTCGTCACCGGTAAAGGCCTAGCCGCGCTCATTCGCGAGCAGCTCGGCGTGCGCATCACGTTCGTCGCGATGCTCGCGCTGTTATTCGTCAATACGTTCATCGCGGCGAGCGAGTTCGCCGGCATCGCGGCCGCGGGCGAAATCTACCACGTGTCGCGTTACATCGCCGTCCCGGTTTCGGTTCTACTCGTCCTATTGCTCGTGCTGCGGCTCAATGCCAAACGCGTCGAGCAGGTCTTCGTCGCGTTCTCGCTCGTCTATCTATGCTACATCGTCTCCGCGCTGCTGGCGCACCCCGCGTGGGGCAGCGTCGCGCGCGGCCTCATCGTGCCGACGATCGATCTGCACGACTCGCGCTTTCTGGTAACGGTCGTCGGCATCATCGGCACGACCATCTCGCCCTACATGCAATTCTTTCTGCAGTCTTCGATCGTCGAACGCGGCGATCGCGTCTCCGAACTCGGCTTGACGCGGCTCGACGTCTACACGGGTTCGATTCTCGGGATGCTCATCGCCGTCGCGATGATCGTCGCTAACGCCGCGACCATCTTCGTTACCGCGCAGGCCCAGCACCACGGCGTGCAGATCACGCAGGCCGCCGACGTCGCCGTCGCCTTGAAGCCGCTCGCCGGACCGTTCGCGGCCGACCTCTTCGCCTTCGGCATCATCAACGCCGGACTGTTCACGGCCACCGTGTTGCCGCTCGCAACGAGTTATCTCATCTGCGAAGCGCTCGGCTTCGAGGCGTCGCTCGACCGCAGCGTCCGGGAAGCGCCGGTGTTCTTCGGCGTGCTGGGGTTCGGCATCGTCGCGGGCGCGGCGTTCGTGCTCGTGCCCGGTATCCCGTTGCTCGCGCTCATTTTCGATTCGCAGGTGGTGCAAGGCATCTTGCTGCCGCTCGAACTCGTGCTCATGATGGTGATCATCAACCGCCGGCGCGTCATGGGCGCCTATGCCAACACGCGTTTGACGAACGCGATCGGTTGGGCGACCGTCGCCGTCGTCGGCCTGCTCGCGCTCGGCTACGCGGTCCAGCAGATCGCAAGCGGCGGCTCGTAGGGCGGCGGCTCCGCCGGTTCGTTACGCCGGCGCACGCTCGCGTTCTTTGCCGTGATGGCGCACGAAACGCGGGAGCGAATTCGCGATCTTCTCCGGCATGATCGCGTCGATCGCGTCGTCGACGGTTACGATGCCGAGCATCTGGTCGTGCTCGCCGAGCACCGGCACGGCGAGCAGATCGTAGCGGGCGATGGTCGCCGCGACGTCCTCGGCGCTCGTCGCGGGCCCGACGCTGATCGTGTCGGTCTCCATCAGCTTGTGAATGAAGGCGGTCGGCAGCGAGAGCAAGAGCGTTCGCAGCGATAACACGCCGAGCAGCTTGCGATGCGGGTCCGTCACATAGAGATAATAGATGAATTCCGATTCCGGTCCGAGTTCCCGGATCTTCATGATCGTCGCTTCGGTGGTGCGGTGCGGGTAGATCCAAACGTAAGCGGTCGTCATCAAGCCGCCCGCGGTGTCGGGCTCGTATTCGACGAGTTCTTCGAGCTCCTCGGCGTAATCGCGGTCCTCGATCTTCGCGAGCAGCGCGGCGCGCTGTTCTTCGTCGAGTTCGCCGAGCAGGTCGGCGGCGTCGTCCGAATCCATCTCCTCGATGATGTCGGCCGCGCGATCGGTGCCGAGATCGCGGATGATCGACTGCTGCACGCCGGCGTCGAGATGTTCGAAGGCGTCGGCGGCCGTTTCGTCATCGAGGGACTTGACGACACGCGTCGCGTCCTGCGCGGAGAGGTCGGAGATGATCTCGGCCAGCTCCGAAGGGTGCAAGCGCGCGAGCCGCGATTCCGATACGGCGAGCTGCACGCGCGACGGATTCACATCCGTGATCGGAGCGACGTTGTCCCAAGCGATGAGCGTGCGCGGCACGCGCGCGAGGAGTTGCGGCGCGAGCCGCCCCGCGCCGAGCCGCCGCAGCAGACCCGACACGCCGATGTCGGCGGCGACGACGCGCAGCGTGCCGCCGGTGTTGGCGACTTCGAGATCGTTGATGCGGACGACTTTACGGCCGTCGACGTCGACGATCTGCCGGTCGAATAAATCGGCGATTAAGTATAATGCGTCGCCCGCCGCGACGGCGGCGGCGACGGGAGCGCTGCGCAGCACGAGGGCGCCGTCGCCGTCGATATCGAGAACTTCACCGATCGGCGCGACGCGCGAACCACTCGGCGTGCGAATCAGAATGCCGTCGATCCGCGGGAACGTGTCGTCGGGCTTATCGACGACGAAGTCGACGACTTTCCCGACGCTGCGCCGCTGCGCGTCGCCGGCGACGACGACGCTGCGACCGACGATTTGAGAGAGGTAACCGTCTCGAAAAGCGATGCGGCTATCCTCTTCTACGGCGGCCGAACGGCGCGAGACCCACGGCGCCGAGCACGCACAGGAACGCGAGCCCGTAGACGCGGCTGGAG
>CAXUFI010000184.1:0-5455 GCA_964250245.1 uncultured bacterium | reverse complement strand
CTCCTGGAACGGTCGCAAATTCCGGCGCGCGTCGACGGCGCGCGGCTCGCCGCGGCCTTGCGGGCGGCGCACGAGCGCTGGCTCGCGAACGACCCGGTCGGCGCGGGTCGCGCCTTCGCCGCAAGAGCCGGGCTCCTGGGCTTCGTTATCGAGCAGGACGAGAACGACGTACGCCGTTCCTCGGCCGGCCTTACCAGCTTCCTTACGGGGCTCGGCGACGTGCGTTACGTGCGCGAGAAGCTGGGACTCGCCGCGTCGTCGAGCGCCGTCCTGCAGGCGTTCGTCACGTGCAGCGAGGCGTGGCGCGCGGCCGGCGACGCGATCGAGGGTGAAGGCGGGGTGCGCGTCCTTACCATCCATGCCGCCAAAGGCCTCGAATTCGAATTCGTCGCCATCGCGGACGCCGTCGAGGATCGCTTCCCGCAAGCGTGGCGACCCGACGCGCTCCTCAGTGCCGACGACCTGTCGACCGCGCGCAGCCATGGCATCGACCTCGGTACTCGCGCGAGCGAACATGATGCCGAAGAACGGTCGCTGTGGTACGTTGCGGTCACGCGCGCGAAGCGGACGCTGCTCGTGACGTGGTCGGAGACCGGGCTCGACGGCGCGCCGCAACGTCCGAGCCGCTTCGTCCCGCTCGACGAACGCACGCGCGAAGCCGGCGTGAAGAGCTATCGCGCCGTGCCGAGTTACGACGCGGCGCCCTCACTCGTGGAACCGCAACCGAAAACGCCGGCGCAGTTGGTACGCCCCGTCCCGGCGAGCGGTCTCGAGACTTGGCTGTCCTGCCGCCGCAAATTTTATTACGCCAAACTGCTTCGCATCGAGAGCACCGAAAGCGGCTTCCCCGCAAAGCTCGGCACGCTCGTGCATGCCGCGATCGAACGCTTTCACGCCGCGACGCGCGACTTTCACCGTGTCGACGAGAACGCGAGCGCCGCCTGGAGCGAAAGCCTCTGCAAACTCGCGCGCGCGCTGATCGCGCCGGAGGGCGGCGCGGCTACGCAAGTCCGCAAGGACGGCGGCTACGTCGTCGCGTTCGACACCGCATCCGAACGCAGCGCCGCGCTGCGGGCCGCCGAGCGGCTTTTACGACGGTACGCTCGCAATCTCGAAACGTCGGCCCGTGCGCCGGGCGGCGCCTTCGAGATTGCCGCGTCCGAAGAGAAAGTGGAATTCGAGATCGACGGCATCGCGTTTTCCGGCAAGATCGATCGCATCGACCGCCGCGACGACGGTTCGCTCGAGCTCGTCGACGTCAAAACCGGCAAGCCGAAAGATCACGGCATGGCCGCTTCGTTCGTCAAGCTGCAAACAGCCGTCGCGGAAAACACGCTGCGTGAGAAAGCGGCGCTCGACGGTAATCCGCAGCTGCCGCTCTATCGCCGTGCCAAACCCGATACCGGCGCGCTGACCTATCTGTATCTCGGCGCAGAGAAGAAACACGACAAATATAAGGACCTAGCGCACGCCGATCGGCTCGACGTTGCGGCGGACGGCGCGGCGCTCGGGGCGATCGACGAAGTGATGCGCGAAACGTTCTTCGTGCCATGGACGACGGGCGCGATCGACGAACTCGAGCCGACGAAGATCGCGCGCACCTGTCTCCAATGCGACTTCAAACGCGTCTGTCCGGGCTATCTCGAGGAAGACGAATGATAACGCAGCGGATAACGGAGTGGTGGCGCACGGCTCTCGGTCCCGGCCGCGTGCCGAGTGAAGATCAGATCGCGGCGATCATCGCGCCTCACACGGGCCGCCATATCGTCGATGCGGGCGCCGGCACCGGCAAAACGTCGACGCTCGCGCTCCGTGCGCTCTACCTCATCGAGTCCGAAGCCGTACGCCCCGAGCAGATCGTCGTCGTGACGTTCACGAAGAAAGCCGCCGCCGAAATCGGTTCGCGCATCGCGGACACGACCGATCGCGCGATCCAGAACGGCGCGCAACTCGCGAGCGGCGGCCGCGGCGTCCGTTGCACGACGATCCACGGCCTCGCCGGCGACATCCGGCGTGAGTTTGCGTTCGACTTAGGTCTCGAGGCGCCTCCCGCCACGATCGAAGACGGCGAAGCGCACGCGATCTTCAGCGGCGCTTTCCGCGCGCTGCTCGAGGGCCGGCTCGACGTCGACACGGCTTCGCTGCCGCTCGCGGAACTCAATCTCGCTCATCTCGAACGCGACCTCGGCAAGCTCGCGCTCAAACTCAAGAACCACGGCATTTCACCGGAAACGTTCGAAGCGAAAGCGCTTAAAGAAGCCGAACGTTTCTGCGCGCAAACCTGGGGCCAACTGTACACGCCGGGTAAGACGAAGCACCAGCCGCGCAAAGATTACAAACCGAAGGTGCCGGTGACGACGGAGGCGATCGCTCGCGAAGCCGAACACGAACGGGCAAACATCCGCGCCGTCGCAGCGCTGCTGCGTGAATTCGACCGGTGCTTGCGCGAGCGCGGCGCCGCGACGTACGGCGACCTCATCGGGGGAACGACGGCGTCGCTCAAGGCTCGTCCGCAGATCGTTTCGCGCTTGCGCGCACGTTGGCGGTACGTGCTGCTCGACGAGAGCCAAGATACGAGCGATATGCAACTCGCCTTTCTCGAAACGCTGTTCGGCACGCCGAGCGAAGCCGACGCCGCGGGCATGATGCCCGTCGGCGACGCCCGTCAAGCGATCTATGGCTTCAACGGCGCCGACGAACGCGTAATGCAGCGCCTCGCGGCGGTGTCCGCAGATAAGCTTCCGCTGCTCGTCAACCGCCGCTCCTATGAGGAAATCGTCGCCATCGGTCACGCAGTTCTGCTGGACGCCGACATCGTCGACGCACAGACTCCGAAGCTCGAAGCGTACAACGGCTCGGGCACGCTCGAATGCGTGCGATTGCAGAATTTCGGGCGCGACGGAGAGCCGCTCAAAGAGCGCGTGAAAGCGGAAGCCGCGGCGATCGCCTGCGAAATTCAGCGACTGCTAAGCGACGGAACGACGCAGATGAGCGACATCGCGATCCTCGTGCGACGCCGCACGCATGCCGCCGTCTATTTGCGTGCGCTGAACCGGCGGGGCATCGCCGCCGCGCTCGACCGTCGCAGCGGTCTCTTCGCCGCGGATGAGATTCGCGACGTGCTGGCGTGGATCGCGTTGCTCGGCGATCTCGGCGATAAGCAGGCGGCCGTCCGCGTACTGCAATCGCCGCTCTGCGGCCTAAACGATGCGAGCACGATCGCGCTCACCGCACCGCATCACTGGCTCGAACGCTTCCTTCGTGACGAGCTCGACGTTACGGCGAACGTGCCGTTCGCCACCGCGCTCGACGGCGACACCCGAGAACGCCTGCGTCGCGTTCGCGAGTATCTCGTCGCGCTGCTGCCGGCCGTCTCGCTGCCGCTTCCGGCCGCGATGGAACGCCTGCTGCAGAGGCTGCCGGTCGCCGCAAGCTACGTGAGCGTCGGCAAACGCGAAGGCGCGGAGGCGATCGGCACGCAAGCCATCGTCAACCTCGCAAGCTTCGACGTGCTGGCCCGGGAATTCGCAAGCGATCATCCGGGCGCGCGCCTGGGCGATTTTCTCGAGGACGTCAATCGTCGCATCCTCTACGATGACGACGTGCAGGAAGCCGAACTCGATCTCGACGGCGTCCGCATCCTTACGATCCATCAAGCCAAAGGCCTCGAATGGCCGTACGTGTTCGTCGCCTGCTCGACGAAGAATCAGTACGGCTCTTCGGAACCGAGCGACCGCGTGATCAATTACGATCGAGAGTCGGGTGCGTTCGCAATCAAGAACGACCTCGATGGCCGCGAGACGTTCCGCTGGGTCTGTCTCGAATGCGAACACGACGTAAGCGACGGCAAGCGGCTCGACCCGCAACCGCGTAAAGTAGCCGCGGCGCGCGAGCAGGCGCGCGTCGTTTACGTCGCCTTAACGCGCGCGAAAAAGCGAGTCTACGTCACCGTCCCAGCGCCGTTGCCGGCAAACGGCAAGGCCGGCGGCGAAGCGACCTTCGTGCATTCGATTCGCGATTGGGCACGGGCGAAGGACGCGAGTGCCGACCTCGCCTTCTTTAGCGAAACGTCGTCTTCGCCCGAGCTGTCGCCCGCGTCGCAGCCGCCAAGCAACGGCCTTTCCGCGCCGGTCGTGGCGGCGTCGCGGGCCGTCGCGCGGACGGCTCCGGCCGGCGAAGCCGGGTCGTCGTTCCGGCCGCGCATCTCGTTTACGTCGATCTCCGTTTTCGAGACGTGTCCGCGCCAGGCGCGTTACCGCTATCGGCTGTACCTGCCGAGTTTGCGCGAGCTACGGCCGCGGTTCGCGGGTCTCGATGGAAACGACACGCCGCTGACCTCGAACGCCGCGCAATTCGGCTCGCTCGTACACCGGGCCCTCGAACATTGGAGCCGCAGCCGGCTCGAGCGGCGTCACGATTCCCAGAGCGAGGCCGCGCAGCCCCTAACGTTCACGGAAGCGTTCGCCGTGGCGCGCCACGAGTTCGAGGACGTTTCGGAGGCGGAAGCGATTCGCGCCTGCGAAAGCGGCAAACGCGCCGTCGCAGCGCTGACCGGCTATACGCCGCTCGCCGTCGAGGAGCCGTTCGAACTTCTCGTCGGCGATACGCTCGTGGTCGGTGCCGTCGATTTGATCGCGCGCGATCCGGCCGGTACGATCGTGGTTATCGATTACAAGACGGGAAGAACCGCCGGCGAGCATTACGCCTTGCAGCTCGCACTCTACCGGGGCGTCGCAAGCCGACGCTTCGGCGACGACCGGGTCGAGGCAGCGATCCTGAGGCTAACGCCGGTGTCGGCAACCTTCGAACGCGAGCCGGCGCTTCCGGATGACGAAGTCGAGCGGCAGGTGGCCGCCGTCGGTGAGTTGACGAGTGACGAGCCGAGCGTCGGCGGGTGGTGCGACGACTGCGCTTACCGCGAATCGCCGTGCTTCGCGCCTATTTCGGCAAACGGCCCCGGATAATGCCTCGGCGCCGAAACAGCGCTCCGACCAAGCACCATCCGTTTGTGCACGAAGTGTCATGAGCGATCGCCAGTACATCCCAGTATTTATGCCGGCGGACGATAGCGAGATTGGCCGGCAAATGCGCAGTCCTTAGGAACTTACGGGAACTTGTGCTTGCCGCGCCACTAACTAAACTTCAATATAAGAGATAAAACGAGTCGAGCCCATCCGTCTCCGCTCGCATGGCGATTTCTGTCCCACGGTACTTCGCCTTTGCCGACTGCAACGCTATGTATAGCGCCACAGAAGAAAGGCCGCGATTCTCGCGCTTTACGCTAAAGATATGAAGTAGCCAAGCAACCGATTAGCGGAACTTTTCTCCCGAACGCTATCCGGCGACGCGATTATTCCGGCCGGCAGCGGAAGCATAATTGTTTTCACCGCCTTTGAACCTGCCGAGATGTGCGCCTGGCTGTGGCATGAAGACGGAGTCACGGGTGGCATACGAG
>CAXUFI010000183.1:0-5510 GCA_964250245.1 uncultured bacterium | reverse complement strand
CTCGGTGCGGCGCTCGTCGTCCACACGGCCTGGGCGGCGTACCTTGGCTTTGCGGCCATGGGGCTCGGGATCGCGAACGTCATTCCGGTGATTTTCAGCGCGGCCGGCAACGCGCCCGGGCTGCGGCCGGGCGTGGCGATCGCGTCGGTCTCGACGCTCGGCTACATCGGTTTCGTCGTCGGGCCGCCGGCGCTCGGTTTTACGTCCGATGCCGTCGGTATCCGGCTCGCGCTCGCGCTCGTCGTCGCATGCGTCGGCACCGTCGCGCTCGTGACGCCCTTCGCCCTGCCGCCTGCGGCCGAGCGGGATTTTGAGGCATAGCCGACAACCGCTCGCTATGCACCGGCCGCTCGCTTTTGCGTTCTTGCTTCTGCTTCCGATCGTTTCGCCGGCGCGTGCCGAAGAAGGCATGTGGACCTTCGATGCCGTGCCGGCCGCGGCCATTGCCCGGACGTACGACTTCACGCCGGGCGGCCTGCTGCTGGACAACCTGCGCGGCTCGGCGCTGCGCTTGAACGAGGGGTGCACGGCGGCGTTCGTATCGCCGCACGGACTCATCATGACGAGCCATCACTGCGTCGTCGACTGCGTCGCGCAAGCCTCGACGCCGCAAACGAATTACGTCGAACTCGGCTTCGATGCCGGGGCCGGCGACGAACGAACGTGCAAAAATTTCGAAGTCGATCAGCTCGTGCGCGTCTCGGACGTGACGAAGACCGTATTGACGGCGACCGCGCAAAATTCTGCGGAAACGAAGGCGCTGGCGATCCGGGAAGCGACCGGCGCGATCGAGCGCGCGTGCGGAAACGAGACGACGATTCGCTGCGAAGTCGTCTCGCTCTACAACGGTAACATTTACGACCTCTACGCGTACCGGCGCTACACCGACGTGCGGCTCGTCTTCGCGCCGGAGTTCGCCGTAGCGCAATTCGGCGGCGATTCGGCGACCTTCGGTTTCCCGCGCTACGATTTCGATATCGGGTTCCTGCGCGCGTACGACCGCGGCCGGCCGATCGCCGTGACGAATTATCTGCATTGGAGCGCCGCCGGCTCCGCGGCGAACGACCTGGTGTTCGCCGCCGCCAATCCCGGCCCGGCGCGCCGGCATCTCACGCTCGACGAACTCGCCTTCGAACGGCGTTACCGCTATCCCGCCGAAATTCCGCGGCTCGCGGAATACCGCGGCATCCTCGAACAATTTCAAGCGCGCGGAGCCGATGCCGGCAGCAGTGTAACGGGCCCGCTCTACGCCGCGCAAAATAAGCTCCGCGACGCGTTAGGCGAACAAGAAGCGCTCGAAGATTCGGATTTTATCGCCTTGCGTCAAGCCGAAGAGAAACGTTTGCGCCAGGGCGTCGCGGCGAACCCGGCGCTGCAGCTCACGGACGGCTCCGCCTGGGACGAGCTCGCGGCGTTACAGACGCTGCGCGCCCATCTCTATCCGAGTTACGAGGCGGTGAGCGGCGACGAGTTCGATAGCGGGCTGCTCGGGTACGCCCGCACGCTCGTGCGCGCCGCCTCCGAACGTAAGAAACCCGATGCCCAGCGGCTCGCCGGCTTCAGTGACGAGTCGCTCCTGCTGCTGCGCGAGCAGCTGAGCTCGGCCGCGCCCGTATCTTCCGAACTCGAAGAGGTCCGGCTCGCGTTCGGCCTGACGAATTTGCGCGCCCGGCTCGGCGCCGACGACCCGCTGGTGCAAAGCTTTCTTGGAAAAGAATCGCCCGAAGCGCTCGCGCACCGCTTGGTCAGCGAGACGAAACTCGGCGACCCGGCCGTTCGCGACGCGCTCTTCGAGGGTGGCCAAGCGGCGATCGACGCGTCGGCCGATCCGATGATCGCGTATGCGAGGTACCTCGACGATACGATTCGCACGGTCGTAAAAGATTACGAGACGCGCATCGTGGAGCCGACGCGCCTCGCGAGCGCGCGCATCGCGAACGCGCGCTACGCGCTCTACGGCGCGAACGACGATCCGGACGGAACGTTCACGCTGCGCTTGAGTTACGGCACGGTCGCGGGCTTCGACGCCAACGGCACGGCGATCAAGCCCTACACGACCTTCGGCGGCCTCTTCGACGGCGCGACGGCGTCGCCGCCGTACGCCCTGCCGCCGAGCTGGTTCGCCGCCAAACCCGCGCTCGATCTCACGATGCCGATGAACGTCTCGACGACGATCGATAGCGTCGGCGGCGATTCCGGCCGGCCGCTCGTCAACCGCGACGGAAACGTCGTCGGGCTGCTCTCGGGCGGCAACTCCTATTCGCTCGGCTCCACGTTCGGCTACGATCTCGCGCTCGACCGCTCGGTCGCGCTCGACAGCCGCGCGATCCTCGCCGCGCTCGACAAGATCTATCACGCGAGCCGGCTCGTTTCCGAGCTCGAACAGACGATCGAGTAGCGTACGTCTCTTGCCGGGCGACGGCGGCCTGCGGGCGCTTATCTTCGATTGCGACGGCGTGCTCGCCGATACCGAACGCGACGGTCATCTGCCGGCGTACAACGCGACGTTTCGAGAGTTCGGTCTCCCGCTCGCGTGGACGGAAGCCGAGTACGGCGAACGATTGGCGATCGCCGGCGGCAAGGAACGGCTGGCGACCGTCCTGACGCCGGAGGTCGTGCGGGCGTGGGGCTTGCCGAGCGAGGACGGCGCTATCGCGAACCTCATCGAGCGGCTGCACGAACGTAAGACGCGGCTGTTCTCGCAGCGCGCCCGCTCGGGAGCGTTACCGCCGCGGCCCGGCATCGCGCGGGTCGCGCATGCTGCCGCCGAGCGCGGCTGGAAGCTCGCCGTCGCGTCGACCTCGGCGCTGGAATCCGTACGCGCCGTACTCGCCGCGGCCGTCGGCGAAGCCTTCGCGCAGACGTTCGAAATCTATGCGGGCGACGTGGTGCGCGCGAAGAAGCCGGCGCCCGACATCTACCTGGCGGCGCTCGCGGGGCTGGACGTCAGCGCGTCGCGAGCGCTGGTCATCGAAGACTCGCGTCTCGGACTGCGTGCGGCGACCGCCGCGGGCCTGCGCTGCCTCGTAACGTTGAGCACGTATACGCAGCGTGAGGTGATGGACGACGCCATCCTCGTCGTGTCGTCGCTCGGCGACCCGGGCGCCGCGCCGGTCGCCGTCCGGGAGAATCGCAGCGGTCGCGCGATCGGCGCCTACGTCACGAGCGAGGACATCGCCGCGATCGCGGACGCACGACGGGTCACGACGTGAGCACGAGCTTTCCGCGCCCGTGCTTCGTCTCAGGCGACGTGTGCGCCGCAACGATCGCTTCGAGCGGAAAAACTTCCGACCTCGGGGCGCGAGGTTCCGGCTTCGCTGTACGGCGCCATCGCCTCGAAATCGCGACGCGTCGCGTTTGCGCTAAAGGTGCGGATACGGCGCGACCCGCGCCGGCTCGACAAACCGGTGGCGAGCAGGCCGCTCGCCGAACCGAAATTCACCGTCACCATCCTTCCTCGCGGAGCCAAGCGACGCCGGGAAGCTCTCGAGAGAGCTGCCCGCCGTATCGAAGCTCACCTCGAAGGCGGGTAACGCGTCCGGCGTCGTCTTTCGGTAATCGAGCACCTCGGAAGCTCCCAGGTCCCGGACACAATCGGCGTCGTTCGCTGCGGCAAGAGCCGCGATCTGCGCTCCCCTGGCCCTCGCCGACTGCACCGCCGCGGCGCCCGCGCCGCCTGCCGCGCCGTGCGGGTCGAGGCTAGACGCCCGTATGCGTACCGGCACGCCGGCCGGCGTAAGCACCGGCTGCGGAACCTCGACCGCTCGCAGCACCTGCGGCGGCCCGTAGGACGTAAATTGAGCCGCGCGCGTGTCGTTCACAAGCCGTTCCTGCGTCGACCCCGGCCGGATACCGACCGGGTATCGCACACGGACGTGCGAGGTTTGCGCAACGCCGCGCGATACGCTCCTCCTCCACGTCTTCAACGAGTTGCGGCGGGTCACGCAGCGTAAGGATCGAGGCGGCTTTCGAGCAAGGTTACGAACGTGACGAGTAACGCCGCCCTAGTCCGGCATCTGTACGACCGGTTCAATGCGAGAGACATCGACGGCGTGCTCCCGGCACTCGCCGAGGACGTGGCGTGGGCCAATGGGATGGATGGCGGTCACGTTCACGGGCGGGAAGCCGTCCGCGAATACTGGACGCGGCAGTGGGCGGTGATCGATCCGCACGTCGAACCCGTCGAGATCAGCGAGCCGGCGGCCGGCTCGGCGCTCGTCGAGGTCCATCAAGTCGTTAAAGATTTAGAAGGCAACGTGCTGCTCGACGAGCAGATCGCGCATAGGTTTCAAATCGAGGCCGAATACGTAACCCGCTTCGACATCGAAGGGGGTTCGCAACTTTCAAGAATCGGTCATTGAGAGCGGATGATATATTCGCCCGTGCGCTGAGATCTCGAAGAAAGCGAACCCGAAAACGCCTCTGGGCAAAACGAAACGCGGTTGCGCGAGACGGCGCATCTCTCGCGTTTCACGAGCATCGCGTAGCGCAACCGCAGTGCGCCCGACGTTGCTAGGAGTCGTTCGTCAGGAGCTCGTTCGCCAGCGCTGCCTGGAGCGAATCGTGCGGCAGCGCCGGACACGTCCGAACCGGTCTCGGATCCCCGGCTGCGCCGGAATCGGACGTCCGGCATTTCCCCGGTATGATCGCGCAATCGCACGTCCGGAAGTTTAGCCGCTGGGAGCCGCGCAAGAAACGGGCGCATAGTACTTGCTGGGCCGCAAGACCGAACCCGGCGTCGCGGCCGAGAGCGATAGGCCGATCGTCTCGCCGCGCGGTTTGCGTCGAGTGAGATGGCTCCCCAGCGTAGCGTGCAACACCTCGATGAAGTTGCTGCGCGGCACGTTGTCCACGGTGGCCGAAGCGCTACGACGTTGATCCGTACGGCCGCGGTGTCGTAGTCGAACGAGACATCGACGTACGGCCAGACCTGTGCCCCGAGTTGTCGCGCAAGTACTTGCGTTTGCGCCTGAAGAACGCGCGCCTGCCACCACGATGCACCGGTCGCCGGCGACGAGATCGGCAGCGTCAGCTTCGAGACGCTCGCGTCTTCGTCCGTAGGATTTTTGGGGCCGCTTCGATTATAGCGGCGCCGGCAATCCGAGCAAATCGTGCGCCGCGTTGCCGTAACGCGAGAAGGCTTGCCGGTAGGCGGTGAAGTTGGCAGCATTCGGCGCGTGCTCGTATCGCGGCCGCAAGAGCGCGGCGACGTCCGCGTCGCTCGCGATGAGCCCGATCGCCATCGCCGCGCTCATGGCCGCGCCGAAAGCCGACGCTTCTTCGTGATCGGTATGCGTCGTCGGCAGTTCGAAGATGTCGGCCAAGAGTTGGCGGACGAACGGCTCGTAGGCGAGGCCGCCCGAGAGGCGCAGGCGCCGCGGCGTCGCGAGCCGTTCGCCGAGCACCGCGTACACGGTGCGTAAGGCGAAGGCGACGCCTTCGAAGGCGGCCCGCAGAACGTCGCCGCGCGTGTTGCCGAGCTCGAGGCCGACGATCGCGCCGCGCAAGTC
>CAXUFI010000182.1:0-5515 GCA_964250245.1 uncultured bacterium | reverse complement strand
CGGCAGCGAAGTTTCCTTAAGGAAATGAGCTGCCGGGCAACGACGAGCCGGGCGAAACCAGAGCGTCTCTAAATAGGTGGGGCTTGGACGTTATAGGCGTAGGCTTCCAACCGATCCCGGTCCAGCGCCCGGACGCGACCGCGGTCGAGTTCGACTGCGGTCGCGTTCTTGAGCCGCAGGAGCGCGCGCGCCGCCATGTCGCGAACGGTCCCCGCGGCTTGCGCGATCTGCGCTTGCGAGAGGTTCTCGACGCCGGAGAGCCCCTTCGCCATACCGGTCGTCGCGGGCGCGTAGGAAAGCAAGAACTTCGCGACGCGCTGAAGGACATGCGCGAAGGCCAGATCGGCGATGGTTTCGATGGAGCGGCGCCGCGCTTGCGAGGCATCCGACAAAAAGCCGATGGCGAGTTCGGCATCGTTGCGACATGCGTGCAGCACGGCTTCCGTCGGCAACAGCACGAGGCTGCAATCGGTTAGGGCTTCGGCTCGGGTCGTCGCGCCGCCGCCGTCGAAGGTGCCCGTCTCGTTCACGGGATCGAGCGGCAAGCGCTCGCCGAGCGATTGCGTCTTACCGTCGGGTGAGAGCAGCGTGTAGATAACTTTGCCCGTGCGCACGAAGGCGAGATACGGCCACATCTCGCCCTCGTCGTAAATGGTATCGCCCTGCCGGAAGGAGCGCTCGGTGGCGTTCGCGGCGAGGTCGCGAATCGTCGCGGCTTTCGCGTTGGCGAAGGGATTGCAGTGCGAGAGAAACGTCGCGAGATCGGCGTGGACGTCGATACGCTCGATACGGATCGTCCAGCGGCCCGATCCTTGATTGCGCGCGTTCCACGAAAACCGTCCCGCGCGATGTTGCAGAAATTCGTTACGCAACGCGCGCGGATCGCTCTCCTCGGGCAGTTCGAGCACGCTTCCGAGCTGAAGTTTATCGAACGCCTCGAGGATGATCATGTTCCGATTCGTGCTCGGAAGCGTCCGGCTATCGAGCGTGATCGCCGGAACGCGAGTGTTTGCCATGACCTCAGAACGTTAGAGGCACGGCTCCGGCCGCCTCCCCCGGGCTTTTAGCGACCCGTGAACGCGGCCGGCCGCCGCTCGAGAAAGGCCCGCGTGCCTTCGGCGAAATCGGCCGTCGGCACGAGGCTTCCGAAATGCAGTGCTTCGAGTTCCAGACCGGCTTCGAGCGGCAGCGCAGTCCCCTGCGTGACCGCGCGCTTCGTCGCGGCGATTGCGAGCGGTGCTTTAGCGGCGATGGTTTCGGCGATGCGTCGCGCCTCCGCGAGCAACTCGGGTTGCGGCACGACCTTGGCGACGAGACCGATGCGCAAGGCCTCGCCGGCATCGATCGGCTCGCCGGTCAGACAAAGGTACAGCGCGAGACCGCGTCCCAAGAGCCGCGCCGTCCGTTGCGAGCCGCCGTAGCCCGGCATCAGGCCGAGATTAACTTCCGGCTGCCCGAACGTCGCAGCATCGCTTGCGATCCGGATATCGCAGGCGAGCGCCAACTCGCAACCGCCGCCGAGCGCGAAGCCGTTAACGGCCGCGATGACCGGCACCCGCAGCCGTTCGATTTGCAGCGTTACCGCTTGGCCGGCCCTCGCCCGATCGCTGCCGGCGAGTGAGGTGTCGAGGGCCGCCAACTCCGAGATGTCGGCACCGGCGGCAAAGGCCCGGCCGCCGGCGCCCGTTAGGACGACGCAGCGCGTCGTTTCGTCCCGCTCGATCTCGTCGAGCGCGGCTCGCAGTTCGCGCAGCATTAAAACATTAAGCGCATTAAGAACCTGGGGCCGATTGAGCGTTACCAACGTCAACGCGCCGGTGCGCTCGACGGTAATCGTCGTGTAGGACATTCTTCGCGCAGTTCGAACCGGCGCCGCCCGTCCCTCGCGCTGTGTTATACTACGAACGAGTTGCCGCAAAACGGTTGCCGCAGGACGATAGGATGACGGGAGTGATATGACGGGGATGCGCAACGCGTATCACGAGGCACTCGAGAGTGCCAGGCTCGACGTCGTACGTTTGGGAGCGCTCGTCGCCGATGCCGTGCAAGCTTCGGTGACGTCGCTCGAGCGGCGCGATACGAGCCTCGCTGCGCGCGTGATCGCGGGCGACGACGACGTCGATTCGTTGCGGCGCCGGGTCGAGCAGTCGTGCATCGAATTGATTTGGAAGCAGCAACCGGTCGCGGGCGAACTGCGGCAGGTGGCGGCGATGCTCGAAATCGTGACCGATCTCGAACGCACCGGAGACTATGCGGTCGAAATCTCCAAGTATTCGATCAAGCTCGCCGATGTCGCCATTCGCCCCGCTCGCGTCGAGATCGGGCGCATCGCGGCGATCGCCTGCGAGATGCTGCGCGAAGTCATGCGCGCGTACACCGAAGGCGACGCCGCCGTCGCCGAAGCCGTGATCGCTCGCGACGACGAAGTCGACCTGCTCTACGCCCGCGGTATCGAAGCGTTGCAGGACGAGATGCAGACCGATTCGGGCATGGTGCGCGCCGGCACGATCATGCTCTTCGTCCTAACGAATCTCGAACGCGTCGGCGACCGCGCGCAGAACGTCGCCTGGCACACGAAGGAGATGCTCGGCGCGGCGTAGTGAACGACCCGCCGCTCGGTCCGGAGGCGATCGCAACCGGCACCGGCACGGTCTATCTCAATCACGCGGCCGCGGGCGTGCTTCCGGTGCGCACGCGCGACACGCTCGTCGGGCTCATCAACGGTCAAGCGCAGCGGGGTCTGCTCGGTTTCCTATCCGTCGAAGCAGAACTTGCGGCCTATCGCGCCCGCATCGGCGCCTTTATTGGTGCCGAGGGCGACGAGATCGCGTTCTTGCGCAACACGAGCGACGGTGCGAATACGATCGCGCGCGGACTCGACTGGCACCCGGGTGACGAGATCGTGGTCTGCGATAACGAGTTCGGTTCCAACGTGCTGCCGTGGCTCGCGGCGCGCGAGGCGGGCGCCGTCGTGCGCTTCGTATCCGCGCCGCACGAGCGTCTGACGCCGGCCGTCCTCGAACGAACGATAACGCGGCATACGCGCGTCGTCGCCGTATCGTGGGTCGGCTTTGCCGACGGCTATCGCCACGATCTGCGTGCGCTCTCGCAGATCGCGCACGCGCACGGCGCGCTCTTCTGCGTCGATGCGATTCAAGCGCTCGGCGCGTTCCCGCTCGACGTGCGCGCAGCGGGCATCGACGCCCTCTACGCCGGCGGCCAGAAGTGGCTCCTCGCGCTACCGGGAATAAGCGTGCTCTACGTCTCGCGTGCATTGCAAGAACGCCTGACGGTGCGCTGGCGCGGCTGGCGCGACGTCGCGGATATCTGGAACTTTTTCGATTACGAACAGCCGCTCGCGCCGAGTGCGGCGCGTTACGAAGGCGGGACGCCGAACTTTCTCGGGATCGCCGCGCTCGACGCTTCGCTCGCCGTGTTGCGGGAAGCCGGCGTCGAGCGGATCGCCGAACACGTGCTCGCGCTGACGGACCGGCTCGTCGCGGGCCTGCACGCTCGCGGGGCCGTCGTCACGTCGCCGCGCGACGCCGGGATCTCCTCGGGCATCGTCGCCTTTAGCCTTCCCGAACGGGAACCGCTGGCTCTGGGCCGGGCGCTCGGCGAACAGGGATTCGTCACGACGTACCGGCGCACCGGGATCCGGGTCTCGCCGCACGGCTATAACACGTTTTCGGAAATCGACGCCTTGCTCGCGGCCCTGTAGGTCGAACTCCCCCATTATGCGCGGAGCCTCTGCTTGTCGTACCGGGCTCTCGTCCCGTCAAAGCTTAGACTATAAGTGCTCGCCAACGTCGAAGCGATGGAATACGCATCTTCGAAGTGCATGTCGCCTGCTCGCGACGTCGCGGCCCACGAACGGCGCCGGCGTGATTCGGGGCGAGCAGAATTGGATCGGCGCAAACACCTTCACGCCGGCGCGACCGCAGCGTTCGGGTGCGAGCGGTACGCGGTGCGAACGCGAAGAACTCGTAGCGCATGGCAACGCTGCGGCTCTATCGCGAGCGGGTGGCGGAGCGCCGCGAACGCTTAACGCTCGCCTTGGAGCGATTCGTCGAAGTTTGCCGGCACGACGCTTCGATCGTCGCGGTCTACGTGCACGGCTCGTTCGCCAGCGGAAGGATCGGACCCACGAGCGACCTCGATCTGCTCGTCGTGCGCGAGACGGCGCTGCCGCGGAACGCCCGTGCCGACGACCTGCTCCTAGCCGCCACGGGCGATATGCCGCTCGACGTGCTCGTCGTGACGCCGCGGGAATTTGCCGAACGTCTCCCCGCATCGACGTTCGGAGCGACGATTCTCGCGACCATGCGGCGCGTCGATGCAGCCTGACCGCTTCGTCACGGCGCAGCGGTGGCTGGCCGGAGCGAGGGACGACGTCACCGTCGCAGACGAGTTGAGCGGCCGCATGCCCAACGTCGCCTGCTTCCACGCGCAGCAGGCCGCCGAGAAGGCGCTCAAAGCCTGGCTGGTCGCGCTCAGCGGCGACGTCGCCCGCGAACACCTGATGCAAAACCTATTAGCCGAACTCGCTGCGCTCGGCGTTGCGGTCCCGCTCGAGCTTAATCGGGACGCACTCGCCCTCGGTAAGTTTTACGTAACGACGCGGTACCCGGATGCCCTCGGCGGCGCCGATCCCCGCACCGCTTTCCTCGCGGCTGAAGCGCACGACGCCGTCGCCCGCGCGGAGCGCGTCGTCGAGGCGGCCGCGAGCGCCGTGGACCGGGAGCGCGCCGGTGACGCGCCGTAAAAGCGCGCTCGGATCGCTAACCGCTCGCACGGGCGCGAACGATCCAAATGCCGCCGCGGACTGCGACGTTGCCGTCGGCCTCATGAGCGCGTAGAGCGTCGTCGAGCGCGAGTCGGGCGGCGGTTCGCACGCGTTCGTCCGCGCCTTCGAGAAGCCGGGCCGCCGGGCCGATCTCGCTTAGCAGTTCGCTCGCGCAGGCGCGCGTCCCGAGCGGAAGCAGCGCGTCGAACGAATCGAATCGCACGTCGTCGAAGCCGGCCTGCTCGAGGAAGCCGCGCACGCGTGCCGGGTCCGCAAAGGCGAGCGGCCCCGGCGCTTCCGGGTCGGGCTTGGGCTGCACCGGAAGAAGCGGCCGAACCGCTTCGGCCGGGACGGAGAACCACGGATTCGCCGCCAGTTCGCGCCAGCAAACGAAGACGAGCTTCCCCTGGGGTGCCAAGGCGCGCCGCACGTTGACGAACGCGGCGACCGGATCTTCGAAAAACATAACGCCGAAGCGTGAGAACGCGAGCGCGAAGCGGTGTGCGGCAAAGTTCTCCGTCGAGGCGTCCGCGAGCGAAAACCGGACGTTGGAGAGACCGAGCGCCGTAGCGCGTCCCTTCGCAATCGCGAGCATCGGCCGCGAGACGTCGACGCCGATAACGCTGCCCGTTGCGCCAACCGCCTCGCCGAGCGAGAGCGAACTCGCGCCGCAGCCGCAGCCGATGTCGAGCACGGAGTCACCGGGCCGCGCGCCGGCCGCGGCGAGCC
>CAXUFI010000181.1:0-5528 GCA_964250245.1 uncultured bacterium | reverse complement strand
ATCGAGATCTTGCAGGTCGCCGCGGACGACCTCGGCTCCCGCTGCGGCGAGCGCTCGTGCCGCCGCCTCGGAGCGCGCCAGCCCGATAACGGTGTGACCCGCACCGAGCAGTTCCGGCACGACCGCCGATCCGATAAACCCGGACGCTCCGGTTATAAACACACGCATCAGCTACCCTCCTATGTCAGTGGCTGTCATCAGACTTTAGCACGAATGTCAACCGCTGTCATCGTGTATGATGGGGTCATGAGCCGCTGGCAACCCGACGCGCGAGGCCGCCTAACCGAAGCGGCCCTGACGCTGTATCGCGAACGCGGCTTCGAGCAAACGACGGTGGAGGAGATCGCAACACGGGCGGGCCTCACCGAGCGTACCTTTTTCCGGCATTTTGCCGACAAACGCGAAGTGCTCTTCGCCGGGTCGCATCTGCTCGTGGAACAGGTGCGGCGCACGGTCGTCGCGGTGTCGCCCGGCGTAGCGCCGATCGATGCCGTCGCCGCCGGCTTCGACGCCCTCGCACCGAATTTCGACGAGAGTCGCGCGCACCAGCGCCTGCGCTACGCCGTGATCGCGGCCAGTCCCGAACTCTTAGAACGCGAGCGCGTAAAGCTCGCCGTACTGGCGACGGCGATCGCCGAAGCGCTTTGCCGGCGCGGCGTCGCCGCGAACGAAGCGACGCTCGTTGCGGAACTTGCAGTAGCCGTCTTCCGCGTCGGTTTCGAGCGTTGGCTCGAGGCCGACGAGTCGCGGCCGTTCGCCGAAGTCATGCGGACGGCGATCGACGAGCTTAAGAGGGTCGGCGGCGGCGCCTTCAGCGCCGGCGAACGAACGCGCACCCCGGCTCGCTAATCCGCACGTCGCGTACTTCGCTGCGCCGCGCTCGCTGGTTCATTCGCCGGAAGCCTCCGTGGAGGCGAATCCGGGAACCAGCGTCGTCAGCAATTGGCGTCTATTGGACCGCGCCATGTCGAGAATCTCGTCGCCGCGGCCGTTGATGATCGCTTTGATTGCGTAGAGGTTGAACCCGACGGCCTGCTCGAGCGTGATGCTTGGCGGCATGGACAACTCCTGACGATTGACCTTCACGTCGAGCACCACCGGACCAGCAATTGCAAAGGCCTGACGTAGAGAATCTTTGAGATCGGCGGGATGGTCGACGCGAATGCCTTCGATACCGACCGCTTCGGCGAGCTTGGCGAAGTCCGGATTGGCTAACGCCGTGCCATCTCCTAAAATGCCCGCCGCTTTGAGTTCGAGTTCCACGAAGGCGAGCGCCCCGTTATTGAAAATGACGATTTTAATCGGCAATTTGTGCTGCACGACCGAGAGCAGGTCGCCCATGAGCATCGCGAAGCCGCCATCGCCCGACATCGTTACGACTTGCCGTCCTGGAAACGCGAATTGCGCGCCGATCGCCTGGGGTAACGCGCCGGCCATCGAACCGTGGCTCCAGCTTCCGATCAAGCGCCGCCGGCCATTCATCTTCAAATAACGCGCGGCCCAGATCGAAGGCGTGCCCACGTCGGCGGTAAAGACCGCGTCGTCGCTCGCGACCTCGCTGAGGCAGTGCGCGAGGTACTGCGGGTGGATCGGCGCGTCGGCGGGCGTCGGAACCGCGAGCTCCATGACTCCGGCGCTCGTCTTACGGTACTGCTCGCGACAAGACGCTAAGTGCGCGCTATTGCCGTTCTTTCGCAATCGCGGCAGAAGCGCGGTCAACGTCTGCCGGACATCGCCGATTAAGCCCAAGTCGAGCCGCGCTCGCCGACCGAGTTGCTCGGGCCGCAGGTCCACCTGGCAGACCCAAGCGTCGCTCGGATAAAACTGCTGGTACGGGAAGTCGGTCCCCAGCATGAGGAGGGCGTCACAATGCTCCATGGCTTCGAAGCCGGAGTGAATGCCCAACAGCCCGTTCATCCCGACGTCGTACGGATTATCGTATTCGATAAATTCCTTACCGCGCAGGGCGTGAACGATCGGCGCCTGCAAACGTTCGGCTACCTCGACGAGTATATCGTGTGCGCCCGCATAGCCGGCCCCGCCGAGGATCGTGATCTTCCTCTTACCGTTGAGCGCGTCGGCCAGCAGATCTAATTCCTCGTCGCTGGGACGCACCAACGGACGAGCGGGACGGAAGTTGACGCGCGGCGCCTCGTGAACGGCCTTTTGCAGCGCTACGTCGCCCGGAAGCACCACCACCGAAACCGCGTTTTGACCGACGGCTGTCTGAATCGCGATCTCGAGCACGCGCGGCATTTGCGACGCGTGAGAAACCAGTTCGCAGTAGCTCGAGCATTCCTTGAAAATCGTTTCGGGATGCGTTTCTTGGAAAAACCTGCTGCCGATCTCGGCGCTGGGAATGTGCGCGGCGATCGCAAGTACCGGCACGCGCGAGCGATGGCAATCATACAGGCCGTTGATAAGGTGCGTATTGCCGGGTCCGCACGAGCCGGCGCAGACGGCCAGGGAGCCCGTGAGGTGCGCTTCGGCACCGGCGGCAAAGGCGCCGACCTCCTCGTGCCGGACGGTAATCCACTCCATATCGTTACGCCGCCGGACCGCATCGGCGACGCCGTCGAGCGAATCACCGACCACGGCGAAGATACGGGTAACCCCCGCTCGGGCTAAGGTTTCCACGAGGAGCTCGGCGATGTTCATTACTGCGAACCCTACTCTACGAAGTTACGAGTTAAATCAGGAACAGCTTTTTCGCGGACTCCATGAGGCCGTCGCGAAAGTCCGGATGAGCGAGGCCGATCAGCGCCTTGGCGCGTTCCGTCGACGAGAGCCCTTTTAGATTGACGCAACCGTATTCGGTCACGACGAGATGTGTGTCGATCCGTGGGGTCGTCACCGGGCCGTCCAGCCGCGCGACGATCTTCGAGACCTTGCCATGCGCTGCCGTCGAACCGGTAGCGATGATCGATTTGCCGCCTTTAGACGCGTAGGCGCCGCGCACGAAATCCAGCTGGCCGCCTGAGGCGCTGAATTGATGGCCCAGCATATGCTCGGAGTTACACGCGCCGGTCAAATCGATCTGGATGGTCGCGTTGATCGAAACGACGTTATCGTTCTGCGCGATCACATGCGGGTTATTGAGATAATCCACGGGCCGGCTTTCGACCGCCGGGTTACCGTCCATGAAATCGTACATGGCTTTGTTGCCCATGGCGAACGTGAACACGCTCGTGCCCACGTCGACCGTTTTTCGCGAATTGTTGACGACCCCGGCCTGCATTAGGTCTACGAGGCCGGGATTGAGCGCTTCCGTATGAATGCCGAGATCCTTGTGGTTTTTAAGACCGGCGCATACCAAGTTCGGCAAGGCACCAACACCCATTTGCAGGCAAGCCCCATCGGGCACGAGATCGGCAATGATCTTGCTGATCCTTTGCTCTTCCGGGCTTCCCGGCCGTTCCGGGATCTCGAGCAGCGGTACGTGGTTCTCGACGATCGCCTGCACCTCCGAAACGTGCAGCGCCGCTTTCACACCGCCGACTCGCGGCATGTACTCGTTGACCTCGACGAGCAGACGTTTTGCCGTACGCGCGAGGGTCGTCGAATAGTCGTTACCGATACCGAAACTGAAGTAACCGTGTTGATCCATCGGCGAGACGGTCACGAGGAACGTGTCGATGCCGATGTCGGTCAGCAGACGCGGCGCCTCGTGAAAATTGTTCGGGACGTAGTTGAGAACTTTGTGCCCTTGGTCTTCCGTGCTGCGCTTGATCAAGGCGCGGTCCGGTGCGGCGACAAACATGCAGTAGGGCGCGATCCGGTCGTTGAGTTCGTACTTGAGGACCGTCTTGCCGGCGATCGCCGTCGATTCGTAATAGTATACTCGTAGGTCTTCAACGGACCCGGCAGCGGCGCGGTCCGCCAGCGCGCCGAGCAGCGCGGGCGGTTCGGACATCGCCATCGCGATGGCGAACTTGGAGCGCGACGGAATCTGTGCGACGGCCTCGGCGGCGCTCGTGAGTTTCGATCGGTAGAGTTCAGAGATGTTCAATTAGGTCTCTCGGCGGCAGACGGGTAAATTAGTAGTTGGCGGCTTCTTCGGGCGAATGGCCTCGCTTGTAGATCAACATCGCGCGCTCGAAGGTCATGATCTCCTTGCCGTCCTGATTGGTGCCGCGCGTTGAAACCGTGACGATGCCCTGCGTGGGGCGACTCTTCGAGTCACGCTTCGTCAATATCGTGCTTTCGGCATAGAGCGTATCGCCCGCGAATACCGGATGCGTGGATTTAACCTTATCCCAGCCCAGATTCGCAACGACTTTCGCGCTCACGGTGCGCACGCTCATGCCCGTCAGCAAGGCGAGAGTGAAGGTGCTGTCGACGAGCATTTTCTTCCACTCGGTTCGCGCGGCGTAAGCGGCATCGAAATGCACCGGCTGGATGTTCAGCGTGAGCAACGTAAAATACGTGTTGTCGACGTCGAGTACCGTCCGACCGGGCCGGTGCTCGTAAATGTCACCCGGTTCGAAATCTTCGAGGTAAAGGCCGCTGGTTTCCCGATAGCGTCGCTCGCCGACGTTCTTGTACGCCGAGAGGCTTTCTTTTACCATGTGCTTTCTTTCTAAAGCGTAGAGTTGCTAAAGCCGTGAAGTTGGTTGAGTGCTTTGCGCAGCCGGGCTAGGCGGCACCGGCAGCAGCCAGCGTGCGCCGAGCCTTGCGGGCGACGGCCTCGTCGATCATCTGACCGGCAACCACGCCGACGCCTTGCTCGTTTTTGTCGAGAATCTCGTGAGCTTTTTTCACTTCGTCGTCGCTCGGAGTTAAGGCCGCGTTGATCGGTGCGATCTGGGTTGGGTGGATGGCAAGTTTGCCCGTGAAGCCGAGCGCGACTCCGCGCTGAATATCCTGTTTGAGCGCCTCCGGATCGTGTATCTCGAAAAAAGGCGTGTCGATCGGTAAGATTCCGGCGAGCGCGCAGGCGGCGACGACTCGGCTGCGAGCGGTTAAGAGCGGCTCCCAGGCCGTCTGGGCTCCCAGATCGGCCGCGAGGTCTGCGGCGCCGACGGTCAACGCGATCAAGCGCGGCGTAGCGACGGCGATGCGCTCGACTTCAGAGAGACCGCGCGCGCTTTCGATGAGTCCGACGAGCCGAATATCTTTCTTGGCCTTGGTAAACAGACTGTCGAGAATGTGCAGGTGAGCGGCGGAGTCCGTTTTCGGTAGAAGCACCATGTCCGGGTGCGCCGAAGATTGAAGCAGAGCGGCGAGGTCGGCTAGACCCGCAGTCGTATCGAGCCCGTTGATGCGCAACACGCGCGCCGGCCCGCCTTGCGCGCTCTTGGCGAGATATTGCAGCGCCGTGGTGCGCGCCCGGTCTTTGTCTTGTGGCGCCACCGCATCTTCGAGATCGATGATGAGGACGTCTGCGCCTACTTCTGAGGCCTTCGCAAAACGCTCGGGATTAGTAGCCGGCGTAAAAAGCCAACTGCGAAGACGGGCGGTCGTTTGCTGTACCAGATCGCGCCCCAGGGAGTGGTGTACGAGACGGTAGGGTAAAATTGGAAGCGGCC
>CAXUFI010000180.1:0-5590 GCA_964250245.1 uncultured bacterium | reverse complement strand
CTCCCGGCGGGCCGGCGCCAGCGCCACGAGCCAGAGGACTACCGCCGCGACGGCGGCGCCGAGAACGAAGGCGAACTCGAAGGACGCCGTCGCCGCGGTCACGACCGGCCGTCCAAAGGAGCCGGGCGGGAAGCAGCGCGCGCATTCGCGCCTTGTGGGAACGTCGATGGCCGGCGAGCGAAGGTCGTCACCGGCTAAATATCGCGGCTATGTGTGCCAGATGTATGGCATACCGGCTGACGCCGCCGGCAGTTCGCACGGCTTCGAAAGCGCTAACGGCTGCTCGGCAAGAGCCGGTCGCAGCCAACCCCTCTTGGCCGGGGTTGCTATGATGAGAAAAAGCGGGCGCCGGGCAACGGGCGCCTTTGCCGTCGGAAGGCAGGCCATGCGCATCAAGTACGAGGTATCAGCGGGCGGTCTCGTCCTCAAGAAAGGTACTGCGGGACTCGAAGCGCTGCTCATCGGCCGTGGCATCCCGCGCGTCTGGTCGCTGCCCAAAGGTCATGTCGAAGCGCGCGAGACCCACGAAATGGCCGCCCTGCGCGAGGTGCGGGAAGAGACCGGCTGCTGGGCGGAGATCTTCGTGAAGCTTACCGAGATCTCGTACTGGTTCTACCTCAACGGCGCCAAGCACAAGAAATCCGTCCATTTTTACCTCATGCGGTATCTCTCCGGCCACACGGATAATCACGATCACGAGGTCGACGAGGCGGCCTGGTTTCCGATTGCCGTCGCGAAGAAGAACCTCAAGTACGTCAATGAGAAGCGCCTGGTCGACCACGGCCTCGAGGAACTCGCCAAGATGGAAGGCGATCCGTTCGAACTCGGCCAGCCGGCTCGCGTGACGGACCCGGCCTCGGTACGCGAGTCCGCCAGCCGTTAGCGTGTCCGGCGCACCGGCTACGGAGCAAGACGCGCCCGCCGGATTACGGATCTGGCTCGACGGGTTCGACGGTCCGCTCGACCTGCTGCTGTACCTGGTCCGCGAACGGCGGCTCGACATCGCGACCGTGCCGCTTGCGACGATGGCGCAGCAGTTCTTCGACTACATCGCGCTCATGGAAGCGCTCGACGTCGAGGTCGCCGCGGAATATCTCGTGATCGCCGCGACGCTCGTCTTCCTCAAATCCAAGTCGCTCTTGCCGGCGATACCGCCCGAGTTTCTAAACTCGGGTGAAGAGACGCCTGAGGAGGTCGAGGAAAAGCTGCGCGGCCGGCTGACCGTCTATTCCAAATATAAGCAGGCGGCGCAAGAGCTGCGCGAGCGCCGCGACGGAGCGGAAGCCTTCTACTTTCGGGAGGCCGGCGATCCGACGTCCGATCTCGTGCAACGCTATCGCATCGTACCGGCGAAGCTCGCCTCGGCGCTGCTGTCGGTCCTGCGCAACGCCCGGCCGGAAAAGCGCACGATCGTGCGCGAACGCTTCTCGATCGCGGGCCAAATGACGTTCATCGCGCGAACGGTCGGCGAGCGAGGCGCGATCGCCTTTGACGAGTTGTGCGCCGATCTCGATATCGCCGGCGTCATCGCCACGTTTCTCGCCGTTCTCGAACTCATTCGCCAGCGTCGCCTCGGCTTCGAGCAGGAGACGGCTGCGGAGTCGCTGCGGCTGTGTCCCTTTACGCCTGTCGACGTAAGCGAGAATTAGCCGGCTCCACGGGCTCGTCGACCTCCAGCGTGTCGAACACGGAGATCGTTTTGCCCGCTTCCGCAGCGGCGATGTTCGTATTGACGGCTAAGCGGTAATAGTGATCGAAGCGCGCGCGATTCGCCCACGGCGGCAGCGTTGCCGCGCGGCGTTCGGCGATCGTCTTAGCGAACGCATTCGTGGGCACGCCGGTGCGTGCATCGCGCGAGGGTACGACGCAGCGCGCGCACGGATTACTGCCGCCGATCGTCACCGTGCCGATGCGAAATTCCGGCCGGTCCCCGGCGTCACCGAATAGCCGGTCTTCCCAAAACGCCGGCACGCCGTCGATTTCGATATTGGCACGGAGCCGGTCCCGCACGGACGCCGTATCGAGTTCGGGAAACCAGCCGGCGACGGTTGCGAGGGTAGCGGTCGAAACGATCGTCGGACCGCTCGCGCGCATGTCGTCGGGAAAGCCCGCGTGCGCGTCGCGCCGCACCGAGATCTGCCGTTCGAAATGCCGCTCGAGCCAACGCTCGAAGTCCGCCGGTTCGTCGCCGAAGGCGAACGCGAACGTCTCGCCCGACGGCCGGCTCGTGAAGCGGGCCGTCGTTAATTCGCGATCGTACGTTACGTCGAGAGCGTGTATTCGCTCGTCGCGTTTGCCATTAACGTACGAAGCCCGCGCGTCGAAGAATGCGTATTCCCGGTCGTGCTGCAAAGCGCCGCTCTCGAGGACCCGAACGCTTCCGACCTCCGCCGGCGCGAGAGACTTGAACGGGAAGACGCGCAAGCGCGCTACGTGCGGAACTACGATCGAGGCTCGGCCGAGTGCTGCATTAAGCCGTTATCTTCTCCTGCGCATGAAGCGGACGCTTCGCTACGTGTTCGGTCGACTTCCTCCGCATCAAGAAGACGACGAGTCCGATGAGAAAATAGGCCGCGAAGATGTACGGGAAGTAATTCACCGGCGCCGGGGGCACGGGATAAACGCTGCCGACGGCCGGCACCGCTAGGAACGCGAGCGTCACGACGCAGAGCGCGACGTCGCTCGTCTTGAGTTCGCCGATCTTACGTAGATACATCGGCGTCGCTACGGTAACGAAGAAGTACGCACCGAGAAAGCCGAACGCTCCGAACGTACCGGCGTCGTTAAAGGCGTCGCCGACTTGCAAGTGGGAGACCGCGGTCATTAGCGTCGGTATGAGAAACTCGACGAGAGCCATTACGGTGACGGCCACGTGCGGCGTCGCTTTGACGGCATGGGCGCGCCCCGTCGATTCGTGGAAGAAACCCTGGCGGCCCATCTGATACATCACCCGGGCGCCGGCGTTCATGCACGAGAGCGCGAGTGAGAAGAAGCTTATCATGGCGCCGGCGTCGATCGGGATCTGCAGGTAATCGACGTGCAACATCGTGGCGAGCGTCGAGAGCGGCGTCGTGAGTTTGTCGAGCGACGGATTCGCATTCGCGAGCCCGAGGATCTCCGTATAAGAGATGAAGACGAAGAACGCGCCGGAGAGCAAGAGGCTCGCGATGACGGCCCGCGGGATCGTCTTGAGCGGGTTCTTGGCTTCCTCACCGAACGCCGTGGCGCACTCGAACCCGACGAGGCTGAAGATCGCGACGACCACCCCGAGCCCGAGCGACGACGTCGATACGCCCGAAAGGCCGAGCTGAGCCGTGTCGAGCGCGAACCCATGGTGGGAGAGCGTGATGATCGCCAGGAGCGTGATGATCGCGACCGAGACCGATTCGATGACGAGCATCAAGATCGTCGAGAGCGCGATGTCGCGGTAAGCCAAATACCAGCTCACGAAAGCACAGATCGCGAATAACAAAATGGCGGGAACGTGCAGGCCCAACATCGCGAGCAACTGCTGGGCGAAGATCGTAAAGCCCGTCATCCCCGCAGTTCCGATGAAGACGTACGCCCAAATCAAGCACCAGCCGCCGAGTCCGCCCGCCGTCGGCCCGAGGCCGGCGCTCGCGTATAAGAACATCGAACCCGTTGCCGAGGAGCGCCGGGCGAACGCGTTTAGATTGAACGCGACGAACAGCAGCATAATCGTGCCGAACGCGTAGGCGAGCCAGCTCGCATTTCCGGTCGTTCCGAACATGAGCGGCACGATGAGCGCCGCCGTCATGGTCGGCGAGATCAGCGCGATCGCCTGCGCGAGAATCTCCCAAAAATTTAAGCATTGCGGCCGCAGTCTATTGCTGGTCATAGGACATGCTAGTGGAAATCAGGCGCGGGCGTGTACTGCGCTTTGCAAAGGCAAATCGGCCTCGAGGGCTCCCTTTGGTTAAGGCGCAAAGCAAGCCGTTACCGGTCGCCGCGTCCGGCGGCGCGCGATGAAACGCATTTCCGCCGCCTGACGGGCGGCCCGCCTGCGCAGGGCGCGCCGGAACGAGGCGCCGTAATTACGGGTTGCGCGCCACGACTCTAGGAAGGTTCGAAACATGCCCCGCTTCTTACATACGTCGATCTTCGTCAACGATATGGCGGACTCGATCCGCTTCTATACCGAGCAGCTCGGGCTTTCGTTACTGAGCGGACCGCTCCATTACCCGGGCAACGCCGACATGGCGTTCGTGGGCTCCGATTGGAAGTCGTATATCGAGCTGGTCTACGATCTCGAAGAGCACCCGCCGTACGAGATGGGTAATCGGTACGAGCACCTCGCCCTCGAGGTCGAGGGCGATTTCAAGACCTTCATCGAGAAGCTGCGCGACGACGGCGTTAAGATTACGAGCGGGCCGAAGCAGTCTCCGAGCGGTTCGCGCTGGATCGCTTTCGTCGAGGATCCGAACGGCGTGCCGGTCGAATTGCTCGAATCGGTCGCAGGCCCGGTAACGTAAGGCTCGCTCGCCGGAGCCGGGCCGCTCGCCGCCGCCGCCGCCAAGAGATCGCCGCTGCGCCGGAAAAAGATCGCCGCCGCCGGGCCGCGAACCTCGATAGGCGTCGATGCAAACTCAGCTGATCGAAACCGGCGTCCTGCAGCGGTCGCTCGAAGCGCTGCTCTTCGTCGCCGGCGAGGCGCTCTCGATCGAGCGTTTAGCGAAACTTACCGGCGCCGAGCACGTCGAGATCGCCGCCACCCTGCAGCAGATCTCCGGGCAATATGCCGAACGCGGTATCGTCCTGCGAGAGATCGCCGGCGGCTTTCGGTTTGCGACCTCACCCGCGGCCCGCGCTGCCGTCGAAGCATATCTGCTGCCGGCGAAGACGAACCTATCGGCTGCTGCGATGGAGTCGCTCGCGATCGTCGCGTACCTCCAGCCGTGCACGCGAGCGGAGATCGAGGCGGTGCGCGGGGTGAACGTGGATAGCGTCGTCGGTACGCTCCTCGACCGTCGTTTTATCGTCGAGGCGGGTCGCCGGGAAGCAGCGGGCCGGCCGTTGGAATATCGGACGACGAACGAGTTTCTGGAGGCCTTCGGGCTTCGGTCGCTTGCGGAACTGCCGCCCGTCGATCTCGAGGCGGAATCGCCCGAGCTTCATTTTCCGATCGAACTCTCACCGCCGGCAGCCGAAGCCGCGACCAACTCATCGCAAGAAGCCGTTTGGAACGCCGCCGTAAGCGACGGGCCGGCGGACGAGGTAGTCCCATCCCTACGAAACGCGTAACGAAGTCGCCGAAAGCCGCCGCTGCGAGCGGCCGGGGCAAAAGCGCGGCGTCCGAGGCCGCTAGCTCGCGGGGCGCGACTGCCACGCGAAGCAAGAAGCCGGCCGTCAAGAAGACGTCAGCGAAACCGGCGCCGAAGCGCGCGGCGCCCTCTTCAACGAAGCGGGCCGCCGCGGCCGGGGCGGTCACCCCTGCCAAGACGGTTAAGAGCGACCCGCCGAAGAAGGCAGCGCCGGCAGCGGCTAAACGAAGCGTGGCTCCGGCTCGCAAGGCGGCTCCGGCTCGCAAGGCCGTCGCCGCGCCGGCCGCTAAACGTACCGCGGCTCCGGC
>CAXUFI010000179.1:0-5594 GCA_964250245.1 uncultured bacterium | reverse complement strand
CCGCCGACACCGTTCGCGCCGCCCGTTTGCGGAACGACGACGTCGCCGGGATCGGTCGACGGTAGCGCGTCCGCGGCGGCGCCGGTCGCCCGAATGTTCGCGTCGCCTTGCTGCGCCGTCGGACCGAGGGCGGCGCCCGTTACGTTTAAGCCGACGCGCAGAAAATACGCGAGCACGCCGAGAAACGCCGCCATGGTGACGACGAGGATCGGCACGTAGATGCGCGGCGGGAGACCGCGCGAGGGACCACCTGACACGGCAGGGATGTTCTCGCGGCGACGTGCAAGACCTCGGCAACGTGCTGCCCGCTCCGGCCGAACTGCAACTACTCTTCGCGCGCCTCAATAACGAATGCTTCGGCGGCGAACTTACGACGCACGCCATCGCGTACAACGCGCGTTTTTCCAATCTCGCCGGCCGAATCACCTATAAGCCGCCGCTGATCGAACTTTCGCCCAAGCATTTCGAGTGCCATCCCGAAGCGCTGCGCGAGACGCTACTGCACGAGATGATTCACGGCTGGCTATTCGCCCGCGGCGAGAACCCCGGCCATACCGCGCGGTTCAAGAAGAAGATGCGCGAGCTCGGTTTAACGTCGATCTATCACGATCTCGGTTCAGCCGCGCCGCGGCGTGAGAGCAGCCGGCGCTTCATCTTGCGCTGCGAGCGCTGTAAGCTCGAGTTGTTGCGGCGCCGCAAACCGCCGGCGCGCATCTCGTGCGGCCGGTGCAGCCGCCGGATCTACGATCCGCGCTATCCCATACGCGTCTTCGAAATCGTCGGGCTGCGCGAAACCGCGGGCGAGGCACGCGCGGCTTACGGTCCGGCAACCGTTACCAAGCCGCGAGGGTAAAAAAAAGCGTCGTCCGCGACGGCCTTACAGGCAAGCCGGCGAACGACGCACGCACGTTATAGCGCGACGATTACATCTTCGAGCCGGACATCTTCGACATCGAGCCGCCCGTCATTTTCGACATCGCCGCCAAGTCCATCTTGTCCATCGCCAGGTGTTCCTTCACCGTCGGCAACGTCTCTTTCGCAAAAGAAACGAGTGCGGGATCCTTGCCGTTTGCGATCTCCGCGTTAAAGAGCGCCGCTTGCTTTGCATGGCCCGTCTCCTGACCCTGCATGTACGCCGTATCGAAGGCCGTGCCGTGGATGCTTTCGAGCGCGCCTTTCATCTTCATATCGGTCGGGGAGAGGGAACTCGGCAGCATCATGTTCTCCATCTTAGCGATGGAAGCGAGCTTGGCGTTCGCTTTCGTATGATCGGCGACCATCTTTTGCGCGAAGGCCTTGACCTTCGGATTGGTCGACCGCTGCTCGGCGAGCGTGCCGGCGGCAACTTCGGCCATTCCGCCTTGGGCGGCGCCCTTCACGAACATTGCGTCTTGGGGCGAGGTCATCGCGGCCGAAATCGGAGCCGCAAAGCTAATCGCCGCTGCGCCGGCGATAAAACTAAGAAGGTTTCGTGAGCGTGAGGTCCGATTTGCGTGTTTCACGAGGAGCGTATACCCAGGAATTGCACGGGCCTTAACCCTCGAACTGCGAACGGCTAAGTGACCGGGAAAGGAGCCGAGATCGTCTCCGGCGTCACCAGGTGCCCGCCTGTAAGAGCTGTGCTTTCGGTTTGGGCCATTACTCTTCGGCTAAAGCTCACGCACAAGTGCATGACAAGTGACTCGAGCACGGCGCGATGAAATTCCGCTCGATGCGAACAGCGATCTCGCAATAGCGCCCGGCAGCGGAGCGATGCACGCGAGAGTATGGTAACGCGCCGGCAGTTCTTGGCGACCGCGTCGGCCATTGCGGCCGTCCCGGCACTCGCCGATCGGCCGGAAGCGGAAGTACGGTTTGCGGCGGGCATCGTGCGCCGAGATGTAGACCTGATCTGGTCGACGCTCCTGGCCGTAAGTCCGGACCCGTTCTTCACCTCGACTCGCTCGCACGTTGAAGATGTTTTCCGGGCGGCGCGTGCCGCAATAACGGCGCCGCTGACGGCACGAGAAGCTTGGCTAACCATAGCGCCCGCTTTGGGAGCACTAAACGACGGGCATGTCGGTCTGGGCTTCCCGGGTCCGCTTAATGCCGCCCCGCGGCGCTTCCCCTTGCGCTTCGCCCTCGGTGACGACGACGCGCTGCTGGTCGCCGCCGACCGTACCGGTACGATTCCGTTGGGCAGCCGGATCGTCGGGATCGACGGCATCACAGCCGAACGATATCGCGACGTCACGCTCGCCGCCTTCGGTGCGCAAACCAGAACGCTGCACCGCGCGCGCGTGACGGGGTCGGGCGCCTGGACGGCCATCGCGCTCTTCGGTACGGGGCCGGCGTACGGGGTCCGCTGGATATCTCCGGCCGGCGTGCCGGGCGAGGGCACCGTAACGGTAGCCCGCCGCGCTGGCACGGCGGCTACGACTGCGCTCGCCGGCGAGCCGTATAGCTTTCGAACGCTACAGCGAGGTACGGTCGGCTTGCTCGACTATCGTCGTTGCGAGGATCTGCCGCGCTTCAGGGGCTTTCTTCGAACTACGTTTCGCGCGATGAAACGCTCCGCCGTGCGGGCTCTCATCATCGACATCCGGGCGAACGGCGGCGGAGATAGCGAGTTGAACGACGCGCTCTGGCCGTACGTGTCCGGCAAACCCTTCAAGCAATTCGGCGGTGCGCTCGAGAAGGCGTGCGACCGGTTAAAACGCGAGTACGGCCGCGAGCAATACGTCCAGGCCTATGGCGACGCGGCTTGGCAAGCGGCCGATGGGACGATTCTGCGGACGGGAACGGACCCGAACGCCGGCCTGATCATTCCGAAACCCAACGCGTTGCGCTTCGCCGGGCCCGTCTATCTCTTGACCTCGTCCCTTACGTTTTCGTCCGGCATGTCGTGTGCGCTGGCAGCGAAAGATTACGGCCTGGCAACGATCGTGGGAGAAGAGACCGGAGAACCTGCCAGCACGACGGGCGAAGTTTATACGATGATCACGCCCGGAGTCGGCTTTCGCGCTTATCTCACGACCAAAGTGTTTTTCCCGCCGAAGCTACAGCCCGGCGGTCGAGGGGTCATACCCGATGTCGTCGTGCCGACGACGCTTCAAGACCGGGCTGCCGGACGCGACCCGGTTCTCGAGCGAGTGCTGGCGACGATCGACGCTTCGACTCCTCGCTGCAAATAACGATCATTCGCCCCGCAGCGGATTGTCGCCGCTGACGCGGCGAGCCGCGGCGAGCGCGACTTGTAAATGCTCTTTAAGCATCGGCAGCTCACGGGTGGCGAAGGCTTTAAGTGCCGGAATCGTGCCTTCGCGCGCTTCGGCGGTGAAGACCGAGACGGTCGCGAGATGATCGCCGACCTGTTGGATGAAATATTCCTGATCCATGTCGGCGGGAGCCAAAGCGGCGAGCCGGGCGAGCGCGATCCGGTCGGCCGCGTTTTCGCGCTCCGGGACGACGCTCATCGCCGCCGGTACGACGGCCGCGAACCTCTCGGCGAGCGCGCCGTGGTCGGCGAGCATCTCGCGCGCGAAGCTCAACGCCTCGTCCATCTTGCCGCGCGCCAATACGACGCGGGCCATATCGATCTCGGCGTTATTTCCTTGCGTCGCAGCAACCGCGAACGAAGCGTCGATGTCGGGCGCCGCTTGGGCGTTCGCAGCGGGGCCCGCGACGGCGACGCTCGCGCAGATAAGGACCGGCAGAACGAAACGCATCATGCGGGCAGCTCTCTCGACGACGGGAACTTGTGAACCATCCGCCCTACGGCAGCGTCGTACATCTTCGTCGATTTGTAGAGCTCGTAGCGGCCGTCTCCGGCGCCCACACGGCAACGCTCGCGCAACGCCGCCATCTCCGTCTCCGTCATCGGCGTGAAATTCTGCGCGACGGCGATATTCTGCAAGAATACGTCGTAGGAGTCGATGCCGCTCACGGTCGTCAGTACGGGCAGACTCATCGCGTACCGCAGCGCTTCCTGCGGCGTGATGACGTTCGCTTTGATCGCCTCGCCGCCGCCTCCCATGCTCTTCATCCCGATGACGCTGCCGCCTTGACGGCGAACTTCCGGCAGCACGAGCCGCGCGAAACTATGGTAGCTATCGTCGAAGGGATTGAGCGGCATTTGCACCGTGTCGAACTTGTAGCCGTGCGAGAGCATCTTGAGATGGATCGACGGATCCTTGTGCCCGGTGAAGCCGACGTAGCGGACTTTTCCCTGTTGCTTCGCCTGCGTGAGCGCTTCGATCGCGCCCCCCGGCGCGAAGTGCAGGTCCGGATCGTTATCGTAGATGACTTCGTGAATCTGCCACAGATCGAGATGGTCGGTTTGCAACCGCCGTAGCGAATCTTCGAGCATCTTCATCGCGACCTCGCGGCCCCGACCGTGCGAACAGACTTTGGTCATGAGGAAAACCTTGTCGCGGTAGCCGCGCAGGCCGCGCCCCAAGCGCTCCTCGCTCATGCCGTCGTGATATTCCCAAGCGTTGTCGAAGAACGTGACGCCGGCATCGATCGCTTCGTGCACGACGCGATAGGCTTCGGAATTCGAGCTCATGTCTCCGAGGGTCGAACCGCCGATGCCGATCGCGGAGACGTACGTGCCGGTCGTGCCGAGTTGGCGAGTGGGGATTGCCACGAATACTCCTACGGGTGAGCGCCGGCGACCGGCATATCGTGCACGGCGCGAGTGACGATATTATCGTAAGCGAGGGACGTCTTATAAATTTCGTGCCGGCCGTCGCCCGCGACGGGCGCCACGCGAGCCTGGATTTCGGCCATCTCGCTCGCGCTCATCGGCGTGAACGACCGCGCGAGCGCGACGTTCGTGCGAAGGAGCTCGATCGATTCCATGCCCGTAATCGTGGTGACGATGCCGGGGACGCTCATCGCGTAGCGTAACGCTTCGGCCGGCGTGAGCTTGACGTCGGCGTCGTGGAACGGCGAGCCGTCACCGCTGAAAGCCTTCATCCCGAGCACCGCGATGCCGCGCTTGTGCGCTTCGGGAACGACCATCTCCGCGAAGCTGCGGAATTGCGCGTCGAAGGGGTTGAGCGGCAACTGAACCGAGTCGAACGGATAGCCCATCGCGATCATGCGGAAGTGAATCTCGGGACTCTTATGACCGGTAAAGCCGACGTAGCGCACCTTGCCCTGTTTCTTCGCTCTATCGAAGGCCTCGAGGACGCCGTTGGTTCGATACGCGAGGTCGGGATCGTTATCGTAGGTGATCGCATGGATTTGCCAGAGATCGAGGTGATCGGTGCCGAGCCGCTGCAAGGATTCTTCGAGCTGCTGCATCGCGACCGATGCGTCGCGGCCGTGCGTGCAGACTTTCGTCATTAGAAACGCGCGATCGCGATAGCCGCCGCGCAGAGCCGCGCCGAGAAACGCTTCGCTCTGATGATTGTTATATTCCCAAGCGTTATCGAAGAAGTTTATGCCGGAGTCGAGCGCCTCGTGCACGATCGCCGTCGCCTCACCGACGGTCGCGCAGTCGCCCAGATGATGTCCGCCGACCCCAAGCGCCGAGATCATATCGGGATGCCGGCCGAACTTGCGTTTCGGAATCGTGCCGGTGGCGGTGGCGGTGGCGGCTTGCGAGG
>CAXUFI010000178.1:0-5606 GCA_964250245.1 uncultured bacterium | reverse complement strand
CGTGCGATAGGCCGCGACGGCGAGCGCGCCCGCGCAGAGCGCGCCGAGCGCGAAACGCCGGGCGACGCGCCGCTCGGGCACGTTACGTCAGCGCGACTTGCAGATCGAGCGCCGCGAGCAGTCCGTCGACCGTCGAAGTCTCCGCGACCACATCGGGCTCCAAGCCCGCCGCGCGAGCCGCCGCCGCCGTAACGGGTCCGATGCAGGCGACGAGTTTATCTTGCGCCAGATCGACCGCGCCGGGCACCTGCTCGAGAAAAGCCGTCACGCTGCTCGGGCTCGCGAACGTCCACACGTCGCAGGTCTCGGCCACGTCGGCGAGCCCCGGGTCGCGCACGAAACTCGTCTTGTAACCGGCGACCACGGTAACGTCGCGACCGAAATCGTCGAGCGTCGTCGCGACGACGTCGCGCGTTTCTTGTGCGCCGAACAGCAGGACGCTATTGCCGACGTCCGTGCGTTCGACGAGCTCCGCGGCGAGCGATTCGCCGACGAACTTCTCCGGAACCATGTCCGCGCGCACGCCGAACTTCGCGAGCCGCTCGGCGGTTCTGGCGCCGACGGCGGCGACCTTCGCGCGCCCGAAGCGGGGGGTGTCGGCGCCCCCCGCGCGCCACTCGCGCCCCCCGCCCGGGGCGCCCATCGCCGTTATCGGCGCGCAACGCCGCGAAGCAGGCATCGACGCCGTTACGGCTGGTGAAGACGACCCACGCGTAGCGGTCGAGCTCGCGCACGGCCGCGGCCGCGGGCGCGGGATCGTCGGGCGGACCGATCGCGATGGTCGGCGCGAGCACGGGTTCCGCGCCCGCCTCCCACAGCGCCGCCGCGAATTCGGCGGCCTGCTCGGCGGGGCGCGTCACGAGCACGCGTTTGCCGAAGAGCGGACCGTTATCGAACCAGCGAATCTGCTCGCGTTCGCGCACGACGGTGCCGATGACGACGATCGCGGGTGCGGCGAAGCGCGTCCGTTCGACGTCGTCCACGATCGTTTCGAGCGTGCCGACGAGCGTCTCTTGCGCCGGCTTCGTTCCCTCGCGCACGATCGCGACCGGCATGTCGCCCGGCATCCCGTGCGAGCGCAACCGCTCGACGATCCCGCCGAGGCTGCCCATCGCCATCAGAAAGATAAGCGTTTGCGACGGGTTCGCGAGCTTCGCGAAGTCGAGCGACGAGTAGCCCTTCGTCGGATCCTCGTGTCCGGTCGCGACGGTGAACGACGTGTTGTGATCGCGATGCGTGACGGGGATGCCCGCGTACGCCGGGGCCGCGAGCGCCGACGTGATCCCCGGAATGATTTCGAACGCGATCCCGGCGCGCCGCAGTTCCGCCGCTTCCTCACCGCCGCGCGCGAAGACGAAGACGTCGCCGCCCTTGAGGCGCACGACGCGCCGCCCTTCCCGGCCGAGCCGCACGATAAGCGCGGTGATCTCGTCCTGCGTGAGCGTGTGGCTGCCGGCTTTCTTACCGACGTAAATGCGTTCGCAACCGGGCGAAGCGAGCCCGACGATCGCGGGCGAAGCGAGGTAATCGTAAACGAGTACGTCGCACGCCGCGAGCGCGCGAGCCGCTTTGACGGTGAGGAGACCGGGGTCGCCCGGACCGGCTCCGACGAGCCAAACTTTACCGCGCGACCGGGGCTCCGTCACTCCGCGAGTTCGGCCTCGAGCGGTGCGGAGGCCGCGTGCCGCACGCAAGCCGGGGCGTCCGTACGCACGCGTAGATCGAATAACTCATCGAGTAGCGTGGCGAACGTCATCGCTTCGGCGTGATTCTGCGTGGCGCGGTCGCGCAGCTTCGTTACGGCGCTGTGCAGTAATTTCGACACGATCGTCAGCGAAGCGCCCGTGACGAGCATTCGCTCGCGTTCGCTCAGCTCCGGGCAACGCGCGAAGAGCCGCTCGATCTCCGCGTCGCGTATCGCTTCGGCTTTCTGTACGAGCGAACTCACCACGGGAATCGCGACTCGCGACTGATACCAGCGCGCAAAGCGTTCCGCGTGTTCGGCGATGATCTCTTCGACGAGCGGGATCGCTTCGCGGCGCCGCTCGAGCGTCATATCGATCACGTCCTTGAGCCGGTCGATATCGGCGACGAAGACGTTGGGGATGCGCGCGATCTCCGGATCCGCATCGCGCGGCACGGCGATGTCGACGACGAAGAGCGGCCGCTCCGGACGCGCGAGCATCGCTTCGGCGACGTTCCCCGGCGTGAGCACGAAGTGCGAGGCGCCCGTCGAGGTCACGACGATATCGGAGCGCTTCATGGCGTCGACGAGCCCCGGCAATTCCACGGCCGTGCCGACGCCGAGCGTTGCGACGATCTCGCGCGCCTTCGCTTGCGAGCGGTTCGCGATCAGCAGTTCGGAACAGCCTTCCAAACGCAGCCGCTTCGCCGCGAGCGAACCCATCTTGCCGGCGCCGACGACGAGCACCGTCTTTCCGCCGAGCGAGTGCAGCCGCTGCTTGGCGAGTTCGATCGCAGCCGTCGCGACGCTGACCGAATCGCCGCCGATCTGCGTCGTCGAGCGCGCTTCTTTGCCGGCGTTGAGCGCTTCGCGAAAGAGCGCGTGCAGCGTCTTACCGAGCGAGCGCGCTTTCTGCGCTTGGATGTACGCGTCCTTAACCTGGCCGAGAATCTCGGCCTCGCCGATTAACATCGAATCGAGCCCGGTCGCGACCCGGAAGAGATGGTCGGTCGCTTGCGACCCGAGCAGCGTGTACATATACGACGACATGTCGTGCGCGACGTCGCCGTGACGGAAGTTTTTAAGAAACGCTTTGAGCTGCGCGACGCCGGCTTCGTAATCTTCGAGCTCGGCGTAAATTTCTAAACGGCCGCACGTCGAGAGCATGACCGCTTCCCGGACCATCTCGTAATCGCGCAGCGCGATGAGCGATTCACCCATCCGCGAGGCCGGGAAAGCATGACGCTCGCGCACGTCGACCGGGGCGGTGTTATGCGAGAGTCCCAGGCAAACTAGCGGCATGTCGGCTCCCCGAGCGGCAGTAGCAAGAGGTTCTCCCCCGAGTGCGGGGGAGTCGTTACGAGCAACGATGCCATACCATCTGGAGCGGCGTTGTGCGCCGCGTCACGGGATCCCATTTCAACCATTTCCTACCATGCTTGCGAGGCGCGTTCAACGCCCATACGCGTTAGACGCCGACAACATGCCCGCAAGCGCTTCGTCCGCGGCCGCGATCGTCCGGTCGAGCGCGGCCGCGTCGTGCGCCAGGCTGACGAAGCCGGCCTCGTATTGCGACGGCGCGAGGTAGACGCCGCGGTCCAGCATGGCGTGAAAAAAGCGGGCGTAGAAGGTCGTATCGGAACGCTTCGCGGTCTCTAAATCGACCACGGGCTCGTCCGTGAAGAAGAAGCCGGTCATCGCGCCGCGATGGTTCGTCTGATGCGGGATGCCGTGCTTGGTAAAGACGGCTTCGAAGCCTTCGGTGAAGCGCGCGCCGGCCGCCTCGAGCCGTGCGTAGACGCCGGGCTCCCGAAGCGCCCGCAGCGTAGCGGCCCCGGCCGCCATCGCCAGAGGATTGCCCGATAGCGTGCCGGCTTGAAAGACGCGGCCGTCGGGTGTGAACTCGTCGAGGATCGCCGCCGGCCCGGCGACGGCGCCGACGGGTAACCCGCCGCCGATGATCTTGCCCAGGGTCGTGATGTCGGGCAAGACGCCTTCGCGCTCTTGCACGCCGCCGGGTGCGACGCGAAAGCCCGTCATCACTTCATCGAAGATCAGGAGCGTACCGTGCTTCGTGCACAGCTCGCGCAGCAGCGCGAGGAAACCCGGCCGCGGCAGCACGAGCCCCATGTTGCCGACGTACGGCTCGACGATGAGCGCCCCGATCTCCTTGCCGCGGGCGGCGAAGAGCGCGGCGAGCGCCGCCGGATCGTTGTACGGAACCGCGTAGGTGTCGGCGACGGTGTTCTTCGGGACGCCGGCCGAATCGGGCACGCCGATCGTCAGCGCGCTCGACCCCGCCGAGACCAGGAACGCGTCGACGCTGCCGTGATAACAGCCGGCGAACTTCACGACTCCGTCACGGCCCGTCACCCCACGCGCGAGCCGCAGCGCGAAGCTCGTCGCCTCGCTGCCGCTCGAGCAAAAGCGCACCTTCTCGGCGCTCGGCACCATCGTGACGACCAGTTCGGCGAGTTCGCTCTCGGCTTCGGTCGGCGCGCCGTAGGACGTGCCGCGTTGCGCGGCCGCGGTGATCGCGGCGACGACGGCCGGCGCGGCGTGACCGAGGATCAGCGGGCCCCACGACATCACGTAATCGATGTACGCGTTACCGTCGACGTCTCGTAAGGTGCAGCCGTCCGCGGAAGCGACGAACACGGGGGTGCCGCCGACGCCCTTGAACGCGCGGACGGTCGAGTTCACGCCGCCGGGGATGAGCTCGCGGGCGCGTTGGAACGCGGCGAAGCTGCCTTCGCGGTTCACGGGCGACGGTGCCGCTGGGCGTAGGACTTCGCAAAATACGTGATGACGATGTCGGCGCCGGCGCGGACGAAGCCCGCGAGCGTCTCGTCGACGATCCGGTCCTCGTCGATCCACCCGTTGCGCCCCGCGGCCTTAACCATCGCGTATTCGCCGCTGACGTTATAGCAGACGACGGGCACGTCCGAGAGCTCGCTGACCGCGCGGATGAGGTCCATGTAGGCGAGCGCCGGCTTGACGATGAGGAAGTCGGCGCCCTCGTCGAGATCGAGCCGCGCTTCGCGCAGCGCCTCGCGGCCGTTCGGCGGATCCATCTGATACGCGCGCCGGTCGCCGAACTGCGGCGTCGAATCGGCGGCCTCCCGGAACGGCCCGTAGAAGCCCGAGGCGAATTTCACCGCGTAGGACATGATGGGCAGCCCGGTATGGCCGGCGCCGTCGAGCGTCGCGCGCAAGTAGCCGACGCGGCCGTCCATCATGTCCGACGGCGCGATAACGTCGACCCCCGCCTCGGCATACGAGAGCGCGGTCCGTCCGAGCAGTTCGAGGGTCGCGTCGTTATCGACGTCGCCGGCGGCATCGAGCAGGCCACAGTGGCCGTGATCGGTGTATTCGCAATTGCAGAGGTCGGCGATGACGAGCAGTTCGGGGACCTCGCGTTTGAGGGCCCGGACGGCGCGTTGCACGACGCCCGCCGGATCGAAAGCCGACGACGCGACGGCATCCTTGTCATCGGGGATGCCGAAGAGCAGTACCGCTTTGAGACCGAGGCGCGCGAGTTCGCGGCCTTCGGCCACGGCCTCGTCGACGCTGTAGCGATAGACGCCCGGCATGCTCGCGATTTCGCCGCGCGGCTGGCCCGGATCGACGATGAAGAGCGGTTGCACCAGGCTCGCGACGCGCACTTCGCGTTCGCGCACGAGCTCGCGCATCGCCGCGCTCGAACGCAAGCGGCGCGGCCGCTTCGTTACTCGGACGGTGTTGCTGCGGCGGAGCGCTTCGAGAGCCGTGGTCATACCGGTCCTTTTCCGATTACGTACTGCGTCACGCCTTGCACGAACGCCGCGACGGTCGGCTCCGTTGCGACCACGTCGGGGGGAAACCCCGCTTCGCGCGCGGCGCTCGACGACGCTTCGCCCATGGCCGCGACGACGGGCCGGCC
>CAXUFI010000177.1:5343-5637 GCA_964250245.1 uncultured bacterium | reverse complement strand
GTGCCCGTGCAAATCGCGCTCGAGCCGCTCGACTCGCCGAAGCTACGGCAGATCGGAGCCGTGACCGTCGACGGCCGCTTGGCGCCGATTCAGGGCACGATTCCGGCGGTGAGCCTCACGCGTTCGGAACTCGACGCGCTCGGTTACGACCGGATCGTCGAAGGGCTCCAAGACCTGCCCGGCGCGACCTTTAGCCGGCCCGACGGCGGCGGCGCGAACGCGATCGCCGTCGTCTCGCTGCGCGGCCCCGACCCCTCCGAATCGTTACTCGCGCTCGACGGTCAACTGCTCAAC
>CAXUFI010000177.1:0-5333 GCA_964250245.1 uncultured bacterium | reverse complement strand
GCGTTTCCCGGCCGCCGCCTTCTCGGCGATCGACGTCACCGAGGGCCTCGGCCCCGAAGATTCCAACGGCAGCAATACGTTCGGCGGCGCGATCGATCTCGTTTCGCTGCGGCCGACGAAAGAGCCGCACTACGGCTTTTCATTCTCGGACGGCTCGTTCGGCCGAACGGAGAGCTGGGTCAACGCGACGGGAACGCAGGGGCGCCTCGGTTATGCGGCCGCACTCGACGATCAAAACGAGCCGGGCTTCGTGAATCAAACCGTCCCGCTCTATTCGCAGACCGATTCGCATTGCGCGCCGTGCGCCACGGCGCTCGGCTCTTCGGTCGCCGCGCACCTGGGGCTCGGCTCGCTCACCTATTCGTTTTCGCAGAAAGCGGACCTGACGGCGCGCGTCTTTCTCCTGGGTGACAATCGCGATCAGAGCAGCGCCGTGAACGGCATCGACCAGAACGCGGGCGACGTGGGCCTGCCGCAGTACGGGCAGTTCATCGGTGCGGGGAATCAAACGTTCGCTCAGGTCATTCGCGCGTACCAGCTGCGCGGCCGCGCGCCGCTGGGCGCGGGCGAATTGACGACCGACCTTTCGCTTAGCGACAACAGCGTCGACGTGAACGGCGGCGGGGTCTCGCCTTACGACATCGTCCATCGGGACCGCCGCTACAACGGCGGCCTGACGTGGCAGCGCACGTTCGCGACCTCGCAATTTGCCATCGGCGGCTACACGCGCTACGAATCGCTCGACTTTCTCGCGCCCGATTCGGCGACGGCCACGCCGCTGACGCCCGCGCAAGCGCAGCCGCGGCTCGGCCAAACGATCGACGTCTATTTCGTCCGCGGCGGGTTCGCCCCGACGGAACGGTTGCGCTTGGACGGCGGCTTATTCCAATCCAACTACACGAGCTTCGGCTCCAATCTCGACGGCCGCTTCGGCGCGATCTACGATGTCGACCGCGCCACGGCAGTCCGCTTCAATCTCGGGACGGGTTTCCGCGCTCCGCTACTCGCCGAACGCTACGCGCTCCCGTACGATCAGCTGGCGCTCGACGGTAATAACGTCTTCGTCGGCCAAGGAAACGCGAGCGAACATCCCGAGCGCGCGACGGAATACGAGCTCGGCGCTTCGCGCGAACTCTCGCCGTCGTCGACGCTCGATCTCTCGTTCTACCGGACCAATCTGCGAAACCCGGTCGAAGTATTCTATCCGCTCGCCGCCGTCGCCGCCGGCACGTGCAAAGCTAATTCGTATACCGAGCCGCTACCGGCGTGCGTCTCGTATAACGGTAATGTCGGCAACGCCGTGTACACCGGCGCGGAGTTTCGTTTCCTGCAGCGCTTCGCACCGCAGCATCTTCTCGTTACGGCCGCCTACGGACTCAACGTCGCCTACCCGAAAGATCTCAACGCGCAGTTCTCCAACCCGACGTCGGGCGGCAATCTCGTCGATAACGAGCAGTTTCTCGGCATTGCGCAACAGCAAGGCTCGCTCGAGATCGACTGGACGCGCGACGCCTGGCACGCCTCGGCGGCCGGTACGGTGCGCGGCAACAATAACGAACTCAATCTCGGACCGTTCACGCTCGTCAACGCGTTAATCGGGAAGCAGGTCGCACGTCACGTCGACCTCTCGCTCGCCGCGACCAATATCTTCAACGCGGCCGCCGGCCGCTTCACGGACTACGGCGCGGGCGTCCCCTACCGCGGCCTCGTCGGGGGCACCGCGGCCGACCCGCAGTTCGGTCCGCTACCGACCGACGCCCTGCACGTCGAACCGTTCGGCCTCCGCGGAATCCTCACGCTGCGCTGAGGGCCGCTACGTCGCGAAACGAGCTGCTGCGAGACGCCGGCTCTTCTTCCCGTCGCGCCTTGGGCGTCTCTCTTAATCGCCGAACGGCCAGGACGATAGTATTTCTGGAAGAGAATGGCCACATCGATTTCCGGCGCATCTTTCCCACGCCAACCGCCGACCGCGACGGCGTCCTGAATCTGAACGGCATATTCCGAACCAAGACCGCGAACGAGGAACTGATTCAGTTTCCTGACGGCGTAGCGATGCGGCTCATTGCGAGGTGGCACGTCGTAAACCACCCCTCCGAGGAGTTCGGTTCGAGCCTCGATATCGAGCTTCATATACTCCTCGACGGTGAAGAGATGCGGCTCTAAGATCATGTGATCTTCCCGTTCACGCGATCGGCTTTGCCCCCGATCGCTAGGAAACCGAAGAGCTCGAGCGGCGGACGTGTGACGGTCGAGACGACCGCTTTCTGGAAATGTGCGCACCGGCCGGCGGTAACCCTCGGCGTGCGCGTGCTCCGAGCCGTTGTTTGGTTGACGATTCCGTTCATACTCGGTTGGTTGTGGTTCGAACGAAACGGCGGCTTCGGTGCCCACGTAAAGATCGCCGTTTGTGCCTTAGCGAGCGCGATCGTCGCGATCGGTCCTCGTTCGCGCGCGGCCGGACCGATCGCCGTACTGCTTTGGGTCGTCCTGGCCACCGCTAGGTTTCGCCGCGTTCGGGACGCTTACGATCGGGGCCGCTGCAACGTACTCCACGCGCTGGGCCCGGTGGCTCACATACCCGGTTGCACCGTTAGGTCCCACCCCTCGGCGTTACCATATCTCCGGTTACGATGCCTCGGGCACGCAACGCTTGAAGAAACTCACCAACCGGCGCGACAGTAATGCTTCGGCTTCGAGCGCTCGTACCAACTCCGCGTCAAGGAGGTCTCGATCGAATGTTACGAGGTATTCAGCGGCACCAAGACGTGCCGTTTCAACGAACATGTCGTCATTCGGATCGCGGCAGCCTTGTGGGGCGCCGGATAGTTCGACAAGGTGTGCGCTGCGTGCGAGGAACAGCCCGAATTCGAGAACGTCTTCAACGGGCAGACGTTGCAGCGGACGCATCAGGACCTCGATGTTCTCGTAAATGATCTGACGGCTCGACACCATCTGTACATGGCCGTTCAAGCACGCAGTTAAGATGAGTCTTGAGGCTGAAGTAGCACTTCTCGATCGGAATGCGCTGACCAACACCGTGGTATCGATCACCGCGCGTACTAGCACTAAGCGTGGGCGGGACGCTTCTTCTCGCTAGTCGCAGGTCGTCGACCACGCCGCACCGTTTGGACTTCCGCAACGATCTCTTCTCCTGACAACTCAGGAAGATTCCTCGCTCGCGCGCGCTCGAGCATGCCCTCGATCTCCGCGGGCCAGTCGACTTGACCGACTTGTGCCGCCAGCATGACGTCGACTGCTTCGCGAATTTTTTCGGAAACGGTCGTGCCTGAGGCCGCAGCGAGCAGCTTCAGAGCCTTCATGGCATTGTCGTCCAGGTAAATACTTGTTCTGCGATGCACGGCGGCCTCCCTAACATGCATCATAGCATATTTATGCACTCTATGCTAGGCTGAAGCTTCAGGGACTCCTTTCGGAAGTACGAAACGAATTGTAAAGTCAGAAAGGAGAAATCGCATATGCTAGCCGCATGATCGTTACCGTTTCGTCGGGCAAGGGTGGCGTTGGCAAAACGACAACGGCCCTGGCGCTTGCTGCCATCCTCGGGGCGGAGCGTCACAGGCACGGGCTCGGGACGCCCGTGGTGCTCGATCTTGATCCTCGCTCCGACGCCACGCGCGGCGTTGGGATTCAGCCCGGGGGCAACCGTTATGAGAAGCTGCTGGCCACCGGGCCCGAAGGCGTTGACGGCGACACGCTGCTAACGATGGCAGTTCCGACCGAAGAGGGTTTCGTCATCATTCCCGGGTCACCGGAAACCGCGTTCCTTGAGGCGCGACAGTTTGCTGTTGCCGGCGGGGACGACGCCGCGCGTCGACGGCTTCAGGATTTGTGCGCGCAGCGGCTCGCGATTATCGACACCGCCCCCGGTTTTGATCGAGCGCTAACTCGGGGCGCTATTGGCGCAGCCGACGTCCTGATTATTCCCTTCATCCCGGAGCCATTTGCAGCTGACGCGCTCTGGACGTGCTGGACGTCGTTCGCAGTTTCGCGGACGCTGATCCGACCGTAATGACCGTCGCGACGATGGTTGAGGCGCGGCGCACGCTTACTGGCACGGTGTTGGAAGATATCGCGAAGCGCGGATATCCGGTCGATGCGACGGTGCCCAACGCCGTCGCCGCAGCCGAGGCCCCTTGGCAAGGGAAGACCGTGGTGGGCTACGCGCCCAGAAGCCCCGTGACGCGAGAATACGAGAAAGCTGCCGAACACATCATCGCGATCGCGAAGCTGGCCAAGAGGAAGGCGTAAGTGTGCATTTCCGATAAACGAAATACGAATGCCTAAGAAGATTGAGCGTCGGGAGCTAGCTCCAGCCCCCGGTTCTCAGCAGAAATCATCGGTTGGCGCGGCGATCGAGCGGCTCAACTCGAGCGAACCTGCCGGCGGCGTGAAAAAGCTGTCTGTCAGCTTACCCCTCGCCCTACGTCGTGAGGTTCGCCAGATCGCTTTTGACTGCGATTGCTCTGAGACAAGCGTCGTCGAGATCGCTCTTCGACGGCTGCTTGAGGGGCCCGACGCTCGCAGCATCCTAGCGTCGCACGGCTCTCGTTATCGCCGCAGCTAACAGCCCAAATTGCGACTGCCGAAACGCTGCGCCTGAGGTCGCGTTTCGCAATTCATATTTCGCACTTCGCGCAATATGAGTACACAGCGCGTTTGCCTAGACGAGGATGCTAGAATAAGCAGACCAACCCCGACCGTTGCTTGCAACGGCGGGCTTTTTTCTCGAAGACCCGCCGAACTTTTTAAAATCGCGCTTTATAGACGCGCACCAGATTCATTACGTAGAGTGGCGAGCCGGCGGAGAGTTGCCAGCCTGCGGGTCCCCGTGTGGCGAGCTCATGGAGCCGAGCTTTCTCGTCCGGCGGAAGAAGCTCGATCGCGGCCAGGGCGCGCTCCCGTTCGTCGTACCAGGCGGCCTGCTTCGCCTTGTACTCGCGTCGCTCGGCCGCTGCGCGACGGCGGTCGAGCTCGGCTTGCCGATGCTCCCGGCACACCCACGCCACCTCCCGCCACCGCCCCGGCTCCTCAATCAACCCGATCACCTCGGCATTGCCGCACTCCCGGCAACGGCCCTTTTCGATGGTCCCGCGTCGCAGCGCCATGGCGAGTTTAGCGCGCGCCGAATCCCGCGCCCGCGCCTCGTCGTCGCGAACGGCCGCGGCGTCCCGCCGCCGCACGGCCAGTTCCCGCCGATGCTCCTCACGCCAGCGCCGCACGGCAGCCACGTGACAGGCCGGGCAGTGCCGGCCGCCGAGGCGCGCGCGCCGGCGGCAGCCGCGGGCGCCGCAGAAGCGGACGAGCGGAAGAAG
>CAXUFI010000176.1:0-5662 GCA_964250245.1 uncultured bacterium | reverse complement strand
GCGCTCGCGGCAGCCGACGCCGCCGCCGAGGCGGCGAGCGCCGCGTACGGCGTCCGGATCGGGATCGGCAGTCCGGCGGCCGGCGGCGTAACGGTTCGCGCGCTCGGTCCCGCCGCCGGCGCGGTACAGACGGCGGTGCGCGACGTCCTGGCCAGCGCGGCGGCGCAAGCCTAGTCGGCCTGGGGGTTGAGGTCCGCTTGGATAGCGCTCGTAACGGCTTGCTCGACGAGGCGTTGGCCGGATCGGTGAGCGCGAACCGCTACGTCCGATCCCGCTAATTTGGCAGGGGGTCCGGGAGGCGGGCGACGGCCAGCGTCCCTGCGAGCACGAACGCGGCGACGACCAGCACCGTCGCTCCGCGCAAATGCGGCGTCAGGCCGGCCGCCAGGAGGGCCCCGCAAGCGAAGGCGAGGCACACGCTTCCGAACGCCGTCGCCTTAAACCACTCGGTCCCGTCAGGACCGGACATCGCCTCGACGAACGCCGTGACGGCACTGCGTAAATTGCCCGTCGTCATGCCCGTGTTGAACGAAAGGTCGCCGAAGCGCGAAAGGCTCGTGATTTGTACCGCGGCGATGAAACCGACGGCGGCGGTGACGATCGCATCGGACAGCCGCTCCGCCGTCAGCGCAAGCACGACGAGCAGCCCGCACTCCGCGAGCAGGCGTACCGTTCGCGAGTTACGGCCGTACCGCTTCAGCACGTCGCCGGCGGTCGACGAGAGGAATAGTCCGACGATGAAAGCGACGAGCGACGTTACGTGTCGCAGCGCTTCGTCGATGTTTCCGGTACTTAGCGCGATGGCCAAGAGAACGACGTTTCCCGTCTGCGCGTTTGCGAAGACGTGGCCGTGCGAGAGGTACACCCAGCCGTCGAGCATGCCGCCTGCCGTCGTAACGAGACAGAGCGCACACAAGACGGCGGTACGAGCCCGTGTTCCCGGCTTCGCGCGGTCCCGTGCGAGCCTCAATTCTTAGCCCGAGACGAGAAACGGATGAATGGCCTCCAGCAATTGCTCGGGCGCTTCTTCGGCGATCAGGTGCCCGCAGGGTAGCCCGACGCCTTGAACGACGGTCGCCCTAGCCCGCCAGAGCTTCACGACGTCGAACATCTTACCGACGGTGCCTTTCGAGCCCCAAACGGCCAGCAGCGGTTGCGAAAATTTCCGGCCGCCATCGGCCTGCGTCATCCTCGTGTCGATGGTGACGGTCGCGCGGTAGTCCTCGCATACCGCATGGACGCACGCCGGATCGCGATAGGAGCGCAGGTATTCGGCGAAGGCCTCCGTCGTCACGGCATTCTCCGTTTGGCTCTGCTCGTCGAGATGCGCTTTGAGATACGCTTCCGGCGAGGCGTCGATCATCGTCTCCGGAAGCGGCGCATCCTGGATGTGAAAGAACCACCAGAAGTATTTCGTCGCAAACTCTCGATTCGTGCGGCTGTACATTTCGTCCGCCGGTGCGATGTCGAGAACCACACCGCGCGTGACGGCGTCCGGGTGATCGAGCATCATGCGGTGCAAGACCCGGCCGCCGCGGTCGTGCCCCATCGCTTGAAACGTACCGAAGCCTAGAGCCCTCATTACTTCGACCTGGTCGTTGCCCATCGCCCGTTTCGAATAGTTGGTGTGCTCCGGGCCGCCGTCGGGCTTATCGGAATCGCCATAGCCGCGCAGGTCGGTCGCAACGACCGTAAAACGCTCGGCGAGATTACTCGCGATCTTGTGCCACGCGACGTGGGTTTCCGGATGCCCGTGCAATAGGAGCAACGGCGGCCCGCTCCCGCCGACGAGCGTGTTGATGGTGGCTCCGGCCGTCTTGACGAAGCTTTGCTTGAATCCCGGAAAGAGGTATGAATCGGCCAGTGCGCCCGGTCCGCCGGCGTAACCGTTTTCGATCGCACCGGGTACCGCGAGGGCCGGCCTCATCGTCGCGGCGGTAAACGCGAGACCGGCTCCGAGCAAGGCGCGCCTATTCATGTATCCGCTCGTAATCCTCTCCATGAACCCCGTGTTTGGACGGCTCTGCGACTAAGCGATGAATGGAGACCGATTTCCCAGCCTTCGTACGGTTTAACTGGTAGGCGCGTAAAGCGCGATCCCGCACGTCCGGAAGCTTGCCGGCTGCTATCGGTTTCGCGACGATGACCGGGGCGAGCACGCGCAGCGCAGGATTCGCCTGCCGGGTGGTTGCTATTGCGGCGCTATGCAGAATCGGACCGCCGTCTGCTGCGCGGCGTTCGTGCTGCTCCTGGGTGCAGCCGAAGCCGGCCGTCTCTCGTATCCGCAAACGCGCGTCGTCGCGGTACGCGATAGCTACTTCGGACGCACCGTCGCCGACCCGTACCGCTGGCTCGAAGATTCGAAGAACCCCGAAGTGGTGGCCTGGGCGGCGGCGCAAACGAAGGTCGCGACGGCTTTTTTTAGAGAGCCGGCCGTCGTATGCAAGCTACGCTAAGCGCATCGCCGAATTGCGGCGCACGTCGACCCAGCGCTTCGGTTTGCAGATCCGCGGCGGACGGTACCTGTATCTCCGGCAAACACCGCCGCAACCGTAGGCGCAGCTCGTCGTTCGCGACGGGCTCGGCGGAGCCGAACGCGTGCTGTTCGATCCGATGCAGGCCGCCGCCGGCACGACGGCGCCGGCGATCGAGTCGGTGTATTTCGCTCCCGACGGCTCACGCGTCGCCTTTACCACCCAGCTTGGCGGCTCCGAGGACGAAACGCTCCACGTCGTCGACGCGCAGACCGGCGCGCCGGCCGCCGACCCGCTCCCGCACGTCGGCGGCGGCACGAGCCCGACCGCCGTCGCTTGGGACGGCGACGCGCGCGGCTTCTTGCACACGCAATGGCCCAAGAACCCCGACGGTTCCTACGCGACCGCCGGCATCCTGATCTACCATCACGAACTCGGTAGCGAGCCCGCGAGCGACACCTACGTTTTCGGGCGCGGCGGATCGCCGCGCGCCGAATACGTGCTCGAAGCATCGCTCGACGGCAGGTACGCCGCGGCTTCCCTCGCAGACGGCGACGGCGTACACGCGACCATTCTGGAGCGCACCGGCGGCGGACCGTTCGTTCGCGTCGCCGCGCCCGAGGACGGGATTTCGGAACGGTGCGGGATCCGGCGCAATTCGCGTTCATGCTCGAGCAGTCGCCGTATCATAACGTCGTCGCCGGGCGCCCGTATCCGGCGGTGTTGCTCACGACGGGCGAGAACGATCCCCGCGTCGATCCGTATATGTCCCGCAAGATGATCGCGCGCTTGCAAGCCGATTCGTCATCGCCCTATCCGGAATTACTCTTGCAGCGCGCGGGACAGGGCCACGGGATCGGCAACTCCTTCGATCAGCGCACCCGACAGATCACCGAGCAAGACGTCTTTTTCGAAAGCCAATTGCGATCGCCGTAGCGCGCTAGGCGCTAATAGCTCATCGCGTCGCGTGCGCCGGCGCCGTCAGCCTGCGAGCGGCACACGGCCCCGTCTCCGTGCTCACTTCGCAAACGACGCACACGCGCAGCGCATCGCGGTCCACGTGCTGATCTTCGCGATGTCCGCACCGCTCGCAGCGCCGGAGCGCCGGCCGTCCCTTTTTCGCCACTCCGGCTTAGACGTCGCCGCGGCCGAAATGGGAACCCGAATCGCTGCAATGAATTCGAACGATGCGATGAAGCTGCGCTGCGGTTGGTTCCGGTCGTTGGGCTTGCTGCCGGCGCTGCTGCTGGCGCTCGCGGCGACGGCGGCCTCCGCGCAAACGATGGCGTTGCCCGCGCCCGTCGGGATGGACGGCGACCCGGCGGCCAGCATCGTCCTCGCGGGCAACGCCGCCTTTCTGCACGGCGATCTCGCCGGCGCCGCTCGTTCGTATCGCGCGGCCCTCGTACGCAAACCCGATTTCGCGATCGCGCGCTTCAACCTCGGGCTCGTGGAAATGCATCGCGGCCGCACCACCAACGGCTTGCACGACATGGACCGCGGCATTTCGCTCGCGCAGCGGCACGGCATGAGCTCGGGCGACGTCGCACGCTTGCGTTCGCTGCGCGCGGCGTTCTCGCCGGGAGCGACGCAGACGTAGCCGGAGGACACCGGCTTCGTGCAATCCAACGCGAATGCGAAGGGGTGTACGATGCCGACCAGACCTTCGTCCAGCGGTCCGCTCAGCCGGCACGCGATGGCTTACGTATTGGCGGGCGGCCGCGGCACGAGGCTCATGGAGCTCACCGACAAGCGCGCCAAACCCGCGGTGTTCTTCGGCGGAAAATCGCGCATCATCGATTTCGCGCTTTCCAACGCGCTCAATTCCGGCATCCGCCGCATCGCGGTCGCGACGCAATACAAGGCGCACAGCTTAATCCGTCACTTACAGCGCGGTTGGAACTTCTTCCGCCCCGAACGTAACGAGAGTTTCGACATCTTGCCGGCGAGCCAGCGCGTCTCGGAGACGCAGTGGTATGCGGGCACCGCCGACGCCGTGTATCAGAACATCGACATCATCGACAGTTACGCTCCGCAATACATCGTGCTGCTCGCGGGCGACCACATCTACAAGATGGATTACGAGCTCATGCTGCAGCAGCACGTGGACTCCGGCGCGCACGTAACGATCGGTTGCATCGAAGTTCCGCGCGGCGAAGCGAGCGCGTTCGGCGTCGTGCACGTCGACGAGAACGATCGCGTCATCTCATTTCTCGAGAAGCCGCAAGACCCGCCCGGGATGCCCGGCAAACCCGACCGCGCGTTTGCGAGCATGGGCATTTACGTCTTCGAGCGAGATTTCTTATTCGAGCAATTGCGCCGTGACGCCGCGGATGCAAGCTCGCAGCACGATTTCGGTAAGGAAATCATCCCGTACGTCGTGCGCCACGGCAAGGCCGTCGCGCACCGCTTCGAAGATTCGTGCGTGCGTGCGAACGCGGCGAGCGAAGCCTATTGGCGCGATGCCGGGACGGTCGACGCGTATTGGCAAGCCAATATCGACCTCACGGATTTCATCCCCGCGCTCGATCTGTACGACCGGGATTGGCCGATCTGGACGTACGGCGAAGTCGTGCCGCCCGCGAAATTCGTTCATGACGAAGAGGGCCGCCGCGGCGAGGCGATCAGTTCGCTCGTCTCCGGCGGGTGCGTCGTATCGGGAGCGCGCGTCCGCCGTTCGCTCCTCTTCACGGGCGCTCACATTCACTCGTACGCGGAGCTCGACGGCGCCGTCGTGCTGCCGTACGTCGACGTCGGGCGGTCGGTCCGGCTTACCAACGCCGTCGTCGACCGCGGCGTGCGCATCCCCGACGGGCTCGTCGTCGGCGAAGATCCCGACGCCGATGCGCGGCGCTTTCGCACGACGAGCGCCGGCATCGCGCTCGTAACGCAGTCGATGATCGACAACCTCTAAGCGGTGAGCCGCCTGCGCGTACTCTCGGTCGCGTCGGAGATCTTTCCGCTGATTAAGACGGGCGGTCTGGCCGACGTCGCGGGCGCGCTGCCGAAGGCGCTCGCGGCCGAAGGCGTCGCCGTCACGACGCTCGTGCCGGGCTACCCCGCCGTCTTGAAGGCGCTCGACGCCCCGGCGGCCGTCCTCACGATCCCGGATCTGTTCGGCGGTGAAGCGCGCGTCGTCGCCGGCTCGTCGGCCGGGCTCGACCTCTTCGCACTCGATGCCCCGCACC
>CAXUFI010000175.1:0-5693 GCA_964250245.1 uncultured bacterium | reverse complement strand
GTATAACGCCGCTCCTGGGCGCGCTGTTATACGTCGCGGCGTTCGTCACGTTCGCCGCCTACCTCGGCACCTGGACGGACGAAGAGTATACGCTCGCGACGACGGCGCACGGTTTCGCGTTCGCCTGGCACCGGGCGATCGATTACGAGTTGCAAGCGCCGCTCTATTTCGCGGTGCTCGCGCTTTGGCGCGAGCTCGACGCGAGCGTCGGCTTCGCGCGCTTCTTCTCGATCTTGTGCGCGGGGGGGTTTTTCGTGGCGACGATCGCGATCGTCCGGCGCCTCGCTCCGGAACGGCCCGCGCTTTGGTCCGCGCTCGCGATCGCGCTCAATCCGTTCGTCGTCTACACGGCGCTCGATATTCGCTTGTACGCACCGGCTCTGTTACTGACGGCGCTGGGCTGGCTCTCGTTCGACGCCGGTTTCTACTCGCAAGAGCGGACGACGGCCCGCCTCTGGTTCGTGGTTATCGCCGTCGTCGAACTCTACACGCAATACTTTCTCGGCTTCGCCCTCGTCGGTTATGCGGTCGCGCTCCTCGTCGCGGGCCGGCGCCGCGCGCTCGTCCCCTACGCGTCGGCGCTTATCGCGACGGGTCTCGCCACGCTCCCGCTGCTCGGCATCGTGCGTTCGCAAATCGGCGGCTCGGGCGAAACGACGGCGACCGTCGCCAAGCTCGTTCGGCAAACCCTCGCGGAGCCGACGCTCGAATTTCTCTTACCGTACGACATGCAGTGGAGTCGCTTCCATCTGCACGGCGTCTACTTGGCGCTCGTCGCGCTCGCGGCCGTGCTCGTCGCCTACGCGCGGCCCAAAGTGACGGCGCGGCTGGCCGCGAGCGTGGCCTGCGCCGCGACGATCGTGCTGATTTTCGTCGCGGTCGAAATCGCCTTTCGGCTCGATCTCACGACGCGTCACTACGTCGTACTTTTCGTGCCGGCGACCGTCGCCGGCTACGCGCTCGTCGCGGCGCTCGAAGCGAGTCCGCGTCCGGCCATCGGAAGGTTCCTGCGCGTTGCGTACGTGTCGCTGACGCTCGCGGTGCTCGCTACGCAATACGGTCCGGTGGCTCAGGACGGCGATACCGTCCGCGTCGGGGCGTACCTCGCCGCGCGGACGGTGCCGGGCGCGGTAATCGCGGTCTTTCCGGCCGACGCGCTCCCGGCCTACGCCCGTCAATATCACGGGCCGGCCCGGTTACTCCCCTTTCCCGAGCGGCTGGCGGCGAAGCGCTACGACATCGAAGCGATCGACGTGCACGGCGAAGCGCAAGCGCGCCGTGCCCTCGCGGCGCTGCCCGCGGCCTCGCAAACCTGGCTCGTCATGCTCGGCGCGTGCGACCCGGGTTCTACGGGTTACGGCTGCGAGAACGTGTTAGCCGCCATTCACGACGGCGCTCGGACGCGGAGCGAACGGCGTTTCTACGATAGCCGCGTCTTCGAATTACGGATCGGCGGACAGGGCCGCGGCGCGTTTGCCGGGGAGATGGCGGCGAATCGAATCCGGCACGTCGCTCGGCCGAAGGAATAGGACGGCGAACGCGCCGAGGCCGCTCAAGCGCGTAAAGAATGCGACCTTAATCGCGTAGGACGTCAGATAGGCGATCGTGTTCGCGAGCGCGGCGCCGTAGATCCCGAAGCGGCCGACCGTCGCATACGTGATCAGGCCGCACGCGACGAGCGTAACGCATTCCAATCCCAGCAGCAGCCCCGGCCGGCCCGCGCGGATCGAAATGAAATACGAGAGCATCGCGTCGGCGCTGTAGAAGATCATGCCGGGCAGCAACAACCGCAGGACGCCGCCCGCGCCGGCGAACCGCGTGCCGTAGACGTGAGCGATGAGCCAGGGCCCCGTAACGAAGAGCAGCGCTCCCCCGGCGAGCTGCATCGCGACGACGGACCGGGCGACCCGCGCCGTCAGCGCGGCCGATTCGGCGAACGGTAACGTCGCGACGCGGCCCGACGCCGACCAGAACATCGAGCGGCTCACGCCCCACATGACTTCGCCCGTCGCGAGCGCGAGCGTGTACACGCCGAGCGCGGTCGGCGAAAGCGCGGCGCTGACGATGAACACGTCGATGCGCAGCGCGAGAAACGTGACGTTGGACGACACGGTCGATTTCGCACCGAACGTCAGTTGCCGCGCGATGAGATCGCGGCCGTTTTCGACCGCTTGGCGGACGCCGAGCAAGGCGCCGACGCCGGCCGTACTCCAGACGGCGGCCGCCACGTACGTTGCGACCCACGCCCAGAGCACGACGGATAACGGCGCGCGGAAGACGAGCACGAGCGCGATCGTCAGCAGCGAGCCGCCGCCGCCGATCGTGGCCGCGTTTTTGACGTTGATGCGCTCCACGTGGTCGCGCAGCAAGTAGAGGATGCCCACGGCTTGGACGTACATCGCGAACGGAAACGCGACCGCGACGTAGAGGAACGCGGGTTGCGATGGCTTCAGATAGCGCAGCACGAGAAAGATCGCGACGGTGAGCGGCGCGAGAAAGGCCATGATCCGCAGCGCCGCTTGCCAGACGGCCGCCGCATCGCGCCGCTCGGTGCCGACCTGATACGCGACGGCGGACCGCAAGCCGTCTGCGGTCGTAATCGCAAACGTGATGAGCAGTCCCGCGAAGCTGATCACGCCCTTGCCCGCGGGGCCGAACGCGTGGGCCGTGCAGATGCCGGCGGCGACGCTCGCACCTTGGCCGAAGATAAGCGTCGCGAACGTGTGCAGCGTCTTGCGCAGCAACCCGCCGGCGGGAGCGGTGGCCGTCTTCATCGGAACGTGCTTGAGCCGGCTACGCCGCCGAGTGGAAGAGAAACTCGGCGCCGGTCTTGCAGATGATCAGCACGTCCATGAAGATCGACCAATTCTCGAGGTAGAAGAGGTCGTAACTCAAACGCTCGCCGATCGCGGTCGTATCGACGTTGCGCCGCATGTGGATGTGCGACCAGCCGGTGATACCGGGTTTCGCCAGATGGCGCTCGTCGTAGCGGGGGAGCATCTTCCGGAATTGCTCGACGTAGAAGGGCCGCTCCGGCCGCGGTCCGACGATCGACATCTCGCCCGCAACGACGTTGAAGAGTTGCGGCAGCTCGTCCAAACTCGTCCGCCGCAGGAGGCGGCCGATACGCGTCGTGCGATCTTCGCCGCTGCGCGCCCAGACGGGACCGGATTTCGTTTCCGCATCGGCGCGCATCGTGCGGAATTTGATGATGCGAAACTCGCGGCCGTCTTTGCCGATGCGAATCTGCCGGTAGAGAATCGGCTTGCCCGAATCCGAATAGACCAGTAGCGCGATCACCGCGAGGACGGGCGAGAGCAGCAGGAGCGCCGGCAGCGCGATCGAGAGGTCGAACAGGCGGCGAATTTTGAGAGCGCCCGCGGTGCAGATGCTCAAACTGCGCGGGTACAGCAGCGCCAGGCCGCCGTCGCGCCGCACCGAGAAATCGCAGGCGTGGGGCCGGATGCGCAGCGGCGCGAAGGCGAGCTTGATCCCGCGGGATTCCGTAATGCGTAAGAGCGCGGGCATCAGCTCCGCCGGCAGGGCTTCCGTGACGATGAGTTCGTGACACCCGCGCGCGATCGCCGTACGCAGCCACGCGAGTTGCGCGACGTCGCCGTGCGCCGCGGCGATATCGTCGTCGAAATCCTCGACCGTCAGCCGGATGACTTCGTCCCCGTCGCCGAGCGAGAGGTCGCGCGGCACCGCCGCGACGCGGTCGGCGGCGCCCACGACCGCGATGAGCCGCGCCGGCGGGGGAAAGATGCGCGTGCGCAGCGCGTGCATGAGCAGGCGCAACGAACTGACGCCGACGGCCGCGATCGCGAGCCCGAGAACGAGCAGCGTCCGAAACGGATGCAGCGTCGGCAGGATGAGAAAGATCAGCAACGCGGGCGTCATCGCGAGCGCCGAAGCCGCGAGCGAAGCGTACACTTCGTCGAGCGCTTGACTCGAGTACGAGCGCCGGTACATGCCGATGCGCACGAACAACAGCAAGAACGAGAGGACCGCGAACACGACGGCCTCGGCAGCTTCAGGCTCGACCAGGAGCGCCGATAACCGCACCAAGACCAGTTGTTGCGCCGCGAGCCCCGCAAGGATGAACACACACACGTCGGATGCAAGTAGGACGAACGACCAGCTCGGGCCGTACTGTTCGGGTCGCGGCCGCGGCCGAATGCCGGCCGGCAGCGCGAGAACGTCAGACGTCACGCGTTCGGAGGACGTTACCATACGGAAGCGAGACGGCTTCCGGCGCGCGGCGCGAGCGGAGTCGACCTCGTAACGAAGCTGTTAAGCCGACGGGCCCGGTCGGTCGTCAAGCGGAAGGCCAATCTGTAATGGAAGTCACCTCCTACTCTATCGGTAGGGAACGTCGCGCTTTCAGCGTCATCGTGCCGGCTTTTAACGAGGGCCCGTCGATCGCGGCGGTGCTCGACCGGCTCCGGGGGTCGCTCGAAACGCTGCGGGCGGAGCACGCCATCGAACTCATCGTCGTCAACGACGGATCGTCCGACGATACGGCGGCGGCGCTCGACCGCTACGCCGCGGCGTCGCCCGGTGCGATCGAGGTGCGCACGCACGAACAAAATCGTGGGCTCGAGCAGGCGATCATCACGGGCGTGCGGGCGGCGACGACGGATACCGTCGTTCTGCTCGACGCCGATATGAGTTACGCGCCGGAGATCGTCGGGCCGCTCGTGCGGACGCTTTCCCAAACCGGCGCGGCCGCCGTCCTCGCGTCGCCCTATATGGCGGGCGGTCGTTTCGAGAACGTGCCGTTCGTCCGCCTCATAGCGAGCGTCTGCGCCAATAAACTGCTCTCGCTCTGCGTCGACGGCACGATCAAGACGTTCACCGGTATGGTGCGGGCGTACGACGTCGCCGTGCTCCGGTCGATCCTCCAGCGTTCGCCGCAAGGCGAATTCAACACGTGGATCGTCTCCGAACTGCTCTCCGCGGGTTACCGCGTGGTCGAGATCCCGGCAGCCCTCGTCTGGCCCCGCGAGCGGGCCGAGGCGGCCCCGCGCCTAAGTACGGCCACCCTCAAGCGCCGCTCGGCGCAGGTCGTCGCTTCGATCGGTGCACTGCGGCGAGCGCACCGCGTAAGCAAGAACGCCCAATTGGCGCGGGAGAAGGACCTAAGTCCCACTTAGACGGCCGTCCTGGCCCTGGGTACCGAGGCGCCGGCGCTCTATCATGGAGCCAATCCCCGACGCTCTCGGAAAGAATACGATGCTCGTCAACCTCTACGTCGACCATATGATGTCCGCTCCGCCGACTTCGTCGGACGACATTCTGGCGGCCACGCGCGATCACAGTACGTTATTCGCCGCGGCCGCCGGCCGGATCGGCTTGACGCCGGCCGAGTACCGCGAATTCCGTAACAGCCTGCTCGACGGCAACGTGATGTTCGTGCGGTTACCGCACCGGGTCGATGCGATGAGCGCCGCCCATCGCGGAAACGTCTATGCCGTGAAGAACGCCGTCGTGACGCAGAACGTCATGAGCTGGCGCGTCGCCTTGAGCGACGGCAACGTCGTCTACGTCCCGCAGATCTGCGCGAACATCTCGTTCCTGCACAACGGCGCGGTCGCGAGCGTCCGCCACGTCCCGGCCGAGAAGGTCGCCTACGTCCACCACCGTCCGAAGTACCGTCCGACGGTCGCCGAAATCGATCGCGAGCCGGAGAC
>CAXUFI010000174.1:879-5709 GCA_964250245.1 uncultured bacterium | reverse complement strand
GGCCGGACGGCATACGCCGCCGGGCGGGCCGGCCGCTCGCGCTGACGTACGTCCAGTTCCCCGAGACGGCGACCGGCGTCGCGACCGCGGCCGTCGTGCAGCGCGAACTCTTCGAGCGCGGGGTCGACGTGACGGTGAAGTCGATCTCGAACGCGCAACTCTTCTTGCCCGCCGCCGACGGCGGGACGCTCGCGCTCGGCCGCTTCGATCTCGCCTATGTGCCTTGGACGATGGGTGCGGACCCGGACGACCGTTTTCTGCTGGCCTGCGGCGGTGCCCAGAAGAATTATATGCGGTATTGCAACGAGCGCGTCGACCGGCTGGAAGCGCTCGCCGTCGCCGAGCCGGATCTCGCCGCACGGCGCCGCGCCTACGGTGACATCGACCGGCTCGTGGCTCGCGACGTGCCGATCGTGTATCTCTTTAATCCGAGTTACGTCTACGCGTATCGCCCGCGGCTGCACGGCTTCGCACCCAACGCCTTCGTACCGACGTGGAACGCCTACGCTTGGAGCTTGCGCTAAAAGCGGTCGCGGACGCGCGTCGGGCCGCACGATGTTGCTTGGGCATACGAAGGCCATGGAATATCGTAGCTTCGGCTCGACCGGAATAAACGTGCCGGTCGTCGGGCAAGGGACGTGGCCGTTACCGGAGCGCGAGGCGCTGCGGCTCGGCATCGAGCTCGGCCTCACGCACATCGATACGGCGGAGATGTACGGCAGCGGCCGCTCCGAGGAGATCGTCGGCGAAGCGATCGCAGGCTATCCCCGTTCGTCGCTCTTTCTCGTTTCCAAAATATTACCGTCGAATGCGACGGGCGCCGGCGTCGCGCGCGCTTGCGAGCGTTCGTTAAAACGCTTGCGGACCGACTACCTCGATTGCTATCTCTTGCACTGGCGCGGCGGGGCGGATTTGGCGATCGTAATGCCCGCCTTCGAAGCTCTGCAGCAAGCCGGAAAGATCCGCAGCTTCGGCGTGAGTAATTTCGATCCGTGGGATTTGCGCGAAGCTTCCGCGGCTTTACGCACGGGGCGCATCGCGTGCAATCAAGTGTTATACAATCTCGGCGAGCGGACGCCGGAAGAACACGAGTTGCCGTGGGCGCGCGAACACGCGAGCGCGTTCGTCGCCTACACGCCGCTCGCCCGGCCGAAGAGTGCGGCCGGCGAAGCGCGGCTCGACGAGATCGCGCAACGCCGCGGCGTCTCTGCGGAAGCGGTCGCGCTCGCGTTTTTATTGCGCGATCCGGCGACGTTCGTCATTCCGAAAGCCAACGCGCTCGCGCACGTTCGCGCGAACGCGGCGGCGGGTAACCTCGCGTTGACACCCCTTGAAATAGATGCTATCAGTGAGGCATTCCCGCAACGCACGCGCGCCGGTGCTTTACCTACAAACTAGGGATAAGCAAAACAATTAACAGTCTTAGCGAGTAGGGCCTTCGTGCGAGCACGCGATCGCCTGTCGGACTGTGTTCGAGCGATTATGAATGCTCTCACCGGAGATCTGGCCATCCTCAATGACGCGCATCCGCTCGCTCCGCAGATCACGGTGCGGCTCGCCTTGCCGCTCGATCCTGCCTGCAATTGCGGCGCTGCCGCGACCTTCGTTATTCTGCGCGCCGACGTCGCTCGCCATGTGCCGCATCTGCCGAACCTGGAGGATCGCACCTGCTACGCGTGGATTCACGTGCACGAAAGCGTCTGCGGCAACCATTTAGCCGTCGCCGTGCGCGATCTCGGCGGCCGGGTAGCGGTTTAAGGCGAGCCCGTCGGCGTTGCGGCGCCGAAGGCGAAGTACGCTATCTTTCCGCTGGCCGACGTTTGGATCTCGACGATGTTTTCGGCGTTCTTGAAAATCGCGTAGTACACGCCGGCGCGCGAGTCGACGCGCACGAAACTTCCCTCGGCCGCCGTCAGCTGGGCCGCCCGCGCATCGACGTCGCTCGCTGAGAGCTGATCGAGAAACCCTTGCGTAAACCAGGCCGCGGCGACGTGCCGGGCCCGCAAGACGCGTACGAGCGCGCGGCGATCGAGCGGCGATTGCTCGTCGTGGAACCGTAAATCGGCCGCCTTGCCGGCCGCGTCCAGCTCGACGGTAGCGCGCAGCGAGCCGTGGACGAAGCTCAGCTGATCGCCCGTCGCGTCGTGCGCGACCGAGCGCAACGGCCCGAGGCGCCGGCGGTAATCGTCGACGAGCGTTTGCACGTCCGCGAGCGGCACCCGTTGCACGAACGCGCCGTCGAAAAGCGACGCGTCGATCGCCGGCGCGGCGAACAGGCGCTGCAAAAAAACAACGTCGGGCGAGTCTTTCGCGCAAAGCGCCACGGGGATCAGCGCCAGCAGCAACGCGGCGCTGGAGAAGAGTCGCGCGAGCCTCACGTTACGAGCCGCTCGCGCACGGCGCTCCACTCGCTCACGAGAATCGAGTAGAGCGCGGTATCGCGCATCGTACCGTCGTGGCGCCGTTGATACGAACGCAGCACGCCTTCGAACGTCGCGCCGAGCCGTTCGATGGCGGCGCGGGAGCGTTCGTTGCGCGTATCGGTCTTCAGTTCCACGCGCACGTAGCCGAGTTCGAACGCGCGCGAGAGCAGGAGCAGTTTCGTCTCCGTGTTGACGCTCGTCCGGCGGTGCGCCTTAAAGACGAGCGTCGTGCCGATTTCGAGGCAGCCGTCGAAAGCGCGGATATCCATGTAGCGCGTCGTGCCCGCGAGCTCTCCGTCGCGAAGTTCGATTGCGAAGGGCGCGCTCGAACGCGCGATGCGGCCGCGAAACGCACGCTCGAACCAAGCGACGGTGTCGAGCTGCGTACGAGGCTTGGCCGTGAGCATCCAGCGCCAGAGGTCGTCGTCGGAGCGAAAGGCGTAATCCATCTCGCCGAGATGGCGCTCCGAGAGCGGCACGATGCGAACCGTCCGCCCCTCCAGCGGACCCGCGAGTTCCTCGAAAGCATGATCCGCCTCACAGGATTGCATGAAAGCGAATACGCGCTCGCACCTACAACTCTTGCGCGGCGCGTTAGGCAACGCCGCGGCTTCACCTGGTGCGCATCCCGGCGCCGCTGGGACGGACGGGCGGCCGTCCGCCATAGTGAAGTACGGCCGACGAGCCGGCGGCGACGCCCTCGCGCACGCAGCTTGCGAGCGGCTCTCCCTTGACCGAACTCGTGAGGAAACCGGCGAGAAAGGCGTCGCCGGCCCCCGTCGTGTCCACGGCCTCGACCACGCTCGCAGCGACGGCGACGCGTTCGGACTCCCTCGCGCTCGCCGCGCAGGCGCCGGCCGGACCGTCGGTGATGACGATCGTGGCGTACCGTTTCGCGAGCCGCGCGAGCTGCTCGTCGCGATCCGCCGTGCCCGCCAGCAGCGCGGCTTCTCGGGCATTCGCGAAACAGATCGTCGCGTGGCGCGTCGCTTCCAAAAACGTCGCCGGACCGATCTCGCGCAGAAACGACGTCGATCCGCTATCGACGGATACGCGAAGGCCGCGGACCGCGGCGAGGGCGAGATATTCGGCCACGGCCGCGCGCGGTTGCGCTGCGAAGAGCGCGTAGCCCGAGACGTGCACGAGTCCGACGCGGTCGAGTAGCGCAGCGGGCAGATCGGCGCGAGCGAGCCGCGCGTTCGCTCCGCGATCGGTGAGAAAACTCCGTTCGCCGCCGGGACCGATGAGCGTTACGAGCACGCCCGTGCGAGCGCGCTCGTCGAGCGAGAGTACCGGTTCGACGCCGTGCCTTCGCAAGGCCGCGGCATGCTCGTCGTATCCGTCGCGGCCCACGCGGCCGACGAAGAAAACCGCGTTGCCGAAGTGTCCGAGCCAGGCCGCCTGGTTCGCGCCCGAACCGCCGGGGAGCAGGCTGATCGCGGCGGGCGTGTCGGTCGCAGCTTCGAGCGGGCGCTCGGGCGCGGCGATAACGTCGAGCATGACGTCGCCGATCACGAGAACGGCACGCTCGACTCCGGGGTCGCGCCGACCCTCCGGCGAAGCGTTCATCGGACGATGGTTACCGCTACGCGGGTCGTGTCGGAGCGGCAGCCGAGGAACTCGGCGCGCGGTGTGGAGGCGGCCACGGATGCCCGCGCTCCCGATCCGGCGAAGCTCATCGTACGAGCCGTCGGTGAGATCGAAGCGGCCGGCGGCGACGTCGCGATCGCGCAACTCGATGCATTATGCGGCACGTCGCGCAGACGCCTCGCCGCAGCCTTCCGAGACCACGTCGGCGTCGCGCCGAAGCGCTTCGCCCGTATCGTACGCTTTCGGCGCGCCCTCAAGTTCGTCTTCGAAAGCGACGCACCGCTTACTGCGATCGCCGCTCAGAATGGCTACTACGATCAGCCTCACCTCAACGCCGAATTTCGCCTGCACGCGGAGATGACGCCGCAAGCCCTGCGCAACGCGCGGCGCTATCCGGACAGCAGTCATCTCGCGGAGCAAATTTTCCAAGACGACGCACCGGCGCCGGCGTAGCATCGCGCCATGACTTCGCTAACGTCCGGCACCGCTCAGGTGCTCTACCCCGCGCTCCGGTACACGGACGCGCACGCCGCGATCGCTTGGCTCTGCGAGGCGTTCGGCTTCGAGAAACAAGAAGTCTACGACGGACCGGCCGGCACCGTCGCGCACGCGCAGCTTACGCTCGACGGCGCCGTGCTCATGCTCGGCAGCGCGCGCGAGGACGGCGTGTATCCGGGAAGGACGCCGAAGCAACTCGGCGGCATCACGGGCTCGATCTACGTCTACGTGGCCGACCCCGACGCCCACTGCGCCCGCGCCCCCCGCGCGGGCCCGCGCAAACCCCACCCCCCGGTCGCTACCGCTTAACGAGACCCCC
>CAXUFI010000174.1:0-869 GCA_964250245.1 uncultured bacterium | reverse complement strand
CGCGCGCATCGCCCTCGAGCCGTACGATACCGATTACGGATCCCGCGAATACGCCGCCTACGATCTCGAGGGCTATTGGTGGACCTTCGGCACCTATCATCCGTAAAGCCCCGCCGGGCACGCGTGCCGGTGCGACGATCCTATCCGAGTCCGGCCAGTTCGACGGCGATCTGCGCGGCGAGAGTCGCGTTATTCTTCACGAGCGCGACGTTCGCGGTCAGACTCTCGCCGCCCGTGCGTTCGTTGATGCGCGCCAGCAGAAACGGCGTCAATTCTTTTCGCGCCAGGCCCGCGGCCGCGGCGTCGTCGATCGCGCTCGCGATATGCGCTTCGATCTCGTCGGGCGGCAGCGCTGCGTCGAGCGGGATCGGATTCGCGATTAGGATGCCTTCGTTAAAACGCAGGCTTCGCTGCGCCGCGATGACGGCCGCGAGCTCGCGCGGCGTATCGAAGCGATGATCGACGCGTAAGCCGCTGCGGCGCGAGAAAAACGCGGGAAACTCGTCCGTGCCGTACCCGAGCACGGGTACGCCGCGGGTCTCCAGATATTCGAGCGTTTTCGCGAGATCGAGGATCGATTTCGCGCCGGCGCAGACGACGGTCACGGGCGTCTTCGCGAGCTCGCTGAGATCGGCCGAGATATCGAACGTGTCGGTCGCGCCGCGGTGAACGCCGCCGATGCCGCCCGTAGCGAACAGCGCGATGCCGGCGCGCGCCGCGGCGGTCGCCGCGATGCGCCGCGGCGTCGGCGCCGCCAGCCGGGAAGAGCTGATCGGCCAGACCATACCGGCGGCGATCCGCGCCGCGGCGCCGCTGGGCTTCGCCTTTTCCTTTGTGACGTTCACGGTGCCCTGCCTGGCGGTGGGCTG
>CAXUFI010000173.1:0-5826 GCA_964250245.1 uncultured bacterium | reverse complement strand
GTCACGACGCGATCCGTTCGAGCGTGGCCGCGCGGATGCGGTACGCGGCCGCCACCGGCACCTCGACGTCGTGCGTCGTCGTGACGAAGGCCTGGCCGAACGTACCGACCGCTTCGAGAAAGGCGCGCTGCCGCTGCGGGTCGAGCTCGGAGAGCACGTCGTCCAGGAGCAGCAGCGGCGCTTCTCCCGACCGCGCCTCGAGCTCGCCGTACTCCGCCACTTTGAGCGCGAGCACGGCGGTCCGCTGCTGACCCTGCGAACCGTACGCTGCGAGCGCCGTGCCGCCCAGACGAAAACCCACGTCGTCGCGATGCGGACCGACGAGCGACACTTTCCGGACGCGCTCGAGGGAACGCTTCTGTTCGAGACGAGCGGCGAACGCCGCGGCGACGCCGTCGGCCGTGGGCACGTCGGCCGGCACGTCCGAGAGATAGAGCAGCTCGAGTTCGCCGTCGCGCTCGCCCACCCAGCCGCGATGGACGGCCTTCGCGCGTGCGTCGAGCGCCGCGACGAAGGCGCGCCGGGCGAGCACGATACGCGTCCCCGTCTCGATCAGCCGCTCGTCATAGGTCGCGAGCAGCTCGTCGTCGGGGGCGATGCTCCCCCGCAGCAGCGCGTTTTTCTGCGCGACGAATTTCTGATAGGCCGCGAGCGCCGCATAATACGCGGGGCTCTCTTGGGCGAGCGCCGCGTTGAGCAGCGAACGCCGCGCGCTCGGCGGCCCCGAAACGAGTTGCAGGTGGCTCGGCACGAACGTTACGACGCGCATCCGGCCGAGATAGGACGCATAGCGCACGGCCGACCCGTTTACCGCGTAGATCTTGCGCAGCGCACCGCCCGCGAGCGTCAGCGTGCAGGCCAGGCGGATGCTTCCCGCGGCGACGCGCGCTTCACCGCTGAGCGCGGCGGCCGGCAGCCCGCTGCGGACGATCTCGCTATCGCGCGTCGTCCGGAACGATTTCCCGGTGCCGAGCAAAGCGATCGCCTCGAGCAAGTTGCTCTTGCCCTGGGCGTTGGGTCCGATGAAAACGTTGAGCCCGGGCTGCGGCGCGAAGTCGAGCGCGGCGTAGTTGCGGATGTTGGATAAGACTAAATGCTCGAGGATCACCTCGCAGAACGAACGCTACTGTCGCAGCGGCATGAGAACGTACATCTGCGCCGCCTCGCCGTCCGGCGCCGCCGGTTTGATCGCAGCGGGCGAGAGCGGCCCGAGAAATTCCATGACGATGCGGTCGGCGTCGATGTGATTGAGAATCTCGACGAGATAACGCGCGTTGAATGCGATCGTCAGATCTTCACCCGTCTGCTCGACGTCGAGTTCTTCGTACGCGTTGCCCGTCGTATCGGAATTCGCCGTTATGATCAGCTGCTGATTGGCGACGTTGATCTTGACCATGCTCGCGCGATCGCCCGCGACGAGTTCGGCGCGGCGCAGCCCGGCGATGAGTTTCGGCGTGCTGATCGTCAGCGAGCGATCAAATTGCGCGGGGATCACTTGCGCGTAGTTGGGATATTGTCCGTCGACGAGTCGCACGACGATCGAGGCGGTCTGCGCGGCGAAGGCCAGCTGATTCCCCGACGGTCCGAGCGCGCTGACTTCGATCGTTTCGGCGGCGCCGAGATTGCGGGCCGCCTCGGCGAGCGCGCGCGAGGGGACGATGTATTTCACCGGCGCGTCGCCTTCGGGGCCCCGCGCGAGCGTTGCTTGCCATTTCGCAAGCCGGTAGCCGTCGGTCGCGACGAGCGTTATCCGGTCGCCGGCGAGCTCGATGAGCGTGCCCATCAAGACGGCACCCCGCGCTTCTTCGCTCGAGGCCGCGAAGATCGTCGCCGCGACGCCGTCGCGAAACGTCTTGCCGTCGATGGCGAACGACGCGCCTTTCTGCGAAGACGGCAGCGGCGGGTATTCGTCGGCGGGCAGCGCGTGGAAGTCGTAGTTCGAGCGCTCCCATTTCACGCTGGCCCGCGTCGGCGTACCGGCGAGTTCCAAGATACCGGCGGGCAGGTTCCCGAGGTAACCGCTGAAGAGTTTGGCCGGTACGGTGACGCTGCCCGGTTCGGTTATTTCGGCTGCGAAGATGTGCTCGAGCGTCAATTCGAGATCGGTCGCCCGGACGCGGATGGCGTTGTCGCCCGCGGTAAGCAGCACGTTGGAAAGAATCGGAACGGTCGTGTGCGCGTTGACGACCTTGCTTGCGGCGCCGACAGCGGATGCGATGTCCTTGGTACTGCAACTGAACTTCACGTATCCACTCCCGTCGCTCGATCGACCCCGGTCCCAAAGAGTAAAAGAACGTCGTCGTAATAGTAGTAAGGCGGTGTAATCTGCGGAGAACCGGCCGTAGCGCCGTGGCGCGTGGCTTGCCGCCGCGGAAAACGTGTGCACGAACGGTGCCGTACTCTACACATCTGCACCGGGGGCGAGCGCTGCGGGAGTTATCCACTCCTGCGCGCACGCCCTGTACCGGCGATCCATACCGGGTGTGCTGCTCGCCGGCTACTCGTTCTCGCAAAGCGCCGACAGCGAGCGAACCTTGTTCCGATACGCTTCGTCGGTCGCCATCTGATTCTTCACCTTGTCGCGCGCGTACATGACGGTCGTGTGGTCCTTCTTATTGAACTCGCGCGCGATCTGCGGCAGCGAGCAGTCCGTGAGTTCGGTCGCCAAGTACATCGCGATTTGGCGCGGCGCGGCAAGGCGCTGATCCCGGCGCTGATGGTCCATCTCTTTAACCGTGAGGCCGTGCGACTTGGCCACCCGGTCCTTGATGAGCGCGATCGTAATGCGCCGCGCGGGTCCCGAAGCGATCGCGTTCTTGAGCACTTCGCCGGCGAGCTCGACCGTGATCGGAGACTTCGTCATCGACGCGTAGGCCACGACGCGGATGAGCGCGCCCTCGAGTTCGCGGATATTCGAGGGAATGACCTTGGCGATGAACGAGGTGACCGTGTCGGGCACCGGCAGTTTCTCGGACTCCGCCTTCTTACGCAAGATCGCTTCGCGCGTTTCCAAATCCGGCGGCTGAATGTCGGTCAGCAGACCCCATTCGAAGCGCGAACGCAGCCGCGATTCGAGCGTTTGAATCTCTTTAGGCGGCCGGTCGCTCGAAATGACGAGCTGCTTCTGAGCCTCGTGCAACGAGTTGAACGTGTGAAAGAACTCCTCTTGGGTCTGCTCCTTGCCTTCGAGGAATTGAATGTCGTCGATGAGCAGCACGTCGACGTGACGATACTTGTTGCGAAACTCGACGGTCTGGTTATTCATGATCGCGATGATGAATTCGTTCGTAAACTTTTCGCTCGAGACGTAGACGATGTTCGCGCTCGGATTCTGCAACAGCACGCGGTGCCCGATCGCGTGCATGAGGTGCGTCTTGCCCAGACCTACACCGCCGTAGAGAAACAGCGGATTGTAGGCGCGGGCCGGCGCCTCCGCGACCGCCTGCGAGGCGGCGTGCGCGAAGCGGTTGGAATTACCCACGACGAATTCTTCGAAGGTGTTGCGCGGGTTGAGGTTGCCGGGCCGGGGCTCGTCGGGCGCGGCGGCGGGTTCGCGCAGCGGCTCGGCGCGCTCGACGGCCGGCTCGACCGACACCACGAAACGCAGCGCGATCGCCGCGCCCAGTAATTCGGTCAGGACGTCGGAGATGTCGCCTTTGAGCCGGTTCTCGACCCAGTCGCGAGCGAACGCCGATTGCACGGCGAGGACGATCTCCGACTCGCTCATCGCGACGGCGCGGATCGGCTTGAGCCACATCTCGAACATGGGTTTGGAATACTTGCATTCGAGCGACGCAAGCGCGGCGCTCCACAGTTCGTTCGAGACGCCGGTCTCGCCGACAGCTGAACCCATAACATTAACCGCCTTAGCAACGCGCCCAAAGACGCGTCGCAGCCGCCGCACGAACCCGAAAAAGCCCCAAAGGTGGAGGCCGTGAATTGGAGCAGCGACCCTCGAATCCTCCCGAAATTCGGGCCCGACCTTATCCACTTATGCACAGGCGCGCGATGCTCGTGAAACGTCGTTCTGACGGTCTTTTTCGCCGTACGGTGAGCCGTCGTCCACATGCTCCGCCGGGCGGAAAGCAACCTCGCCATCGGCCTTTGCGCGCCGCGCCCGGCTGCCGTCTCCACATCTTCTCCACACGTGTGGAAAACGTGGCAACGGTACGGGCGAGACGGCTCGCATAATTGACTCTGCCGCCCGCTACCGGCTATACTCGGTATTCCGCCATTTTGCCGGCGCTGCCGGCGATCAGGTCGCAACCGAGCCGGAGTTTAATGTCACCGTGAAGCGTACATTTCAGCCCCATAACCGGCGCCGCAAGCGCGTTCATGGCTTCCTCGAGCGGATGAGTACGAAGAACGGCCGGCGCGTCATCGCGGCGCGGCGCAAGAAGGGCCGTAAGCGCCTCACCGTCTAGGCGGCGGTTGTGCAGGATGCGCGGCCGCTGGTATGGACCGCTGCGGCGTTCGGGCGAGATTCTCTTCGTCCGGCGGACCGGTCGCCGGGCCGGCACCGGGTCCGTGAGCGTGCATGTCTCGGGAGCGAAAACACCCCCGTCGCGGGTGGCCGTCTCCGTATCTAAGGCGGTCGGCGCGGCCGTCTGCCGCAATCTCGTCAAGCGTCGCATCAAAGGCGCCCTCGACGAGTTGCCGGTGACGCTGCGGCCGCAAGCGGCCCGGCCGGTCCGGCTGGTGGTCGTCGCGCGGCCGCAGGCGGCGACGCTCCCGTATGCAGCCCTCGCGGCCGACGTGCGAGAGGCGCTCGCCCGGGTGATCCTGCCGTGACGATGCTGCGCCTCGCCGTCACGTTGCCGCTCGAGATCTACCAGCGGCTCGTGTCGCCGCTGCTCGGACCCCGCTGCCGCTTCTATCCGTCCTGCTCGCAGTATGCCAAGGAGGCCGTGTTGAAACATGGCGTTCTGAGCGGTGTATGGTTCGCCGTGCGGCGCGTCCTCCGTTGTCACCCTTGGAATCCGGGAGGCGTCGACCTCGTGCCGTAGCGGACCGGTTGCCGACTCCGCGGCTCTCGCGACCCCGGTGCCCTGAAAGGTCTTCCCCCTGTGGCGTTCCCGCTCGTCCCGCTCCTCGCATTCAACGTGTTCCAGCCGATTGTCGACTTGCTACACGCCGTGCTTGCGTCGATCTACCACGTGGTCGGCAATTATGGCTGGAGCCTCATCCTGCTCGCGTTGATCGTTAAAGCCATTTTCTGGCCGCTCAATACGATGCAGTACAAGAGCATGCTGAAAACCCAGCAGGTGCAGCCGCTCGTCAAAGCGTTGCAGGCAAAGTATAAGAACGACAAAGAGAAGCTCAACGCCGAAACCATGGCGCTCTATAAAGAGACCGGCGCCAACCCGCTCGCGAGCTGTCTGCCGCTGCTCTTGCAAATGCCGATTCTCTTCAGCCTCTACTCGGCCATCAACGGGGACCGGCCGTTGTTCGCGAGTCAGAAGTGGCTCTGGATCGGCAGCCCGCTCTCGCTCACGTCGCCGAGTCACGTGCTGGCCGCGAATCTCGCGGCGCCCGATTACGTGCTGCTCGTGCTCTACATCGTCTCGATGTACTTCAGCGTGCGCTTCACGAGCCCCGCGCTCGATGAGCAGCAGGCCCAGCAGCAGAAGATCATGGCCTTCGTGTCTCCCGCGATGGTCGGTTACATGGGTTTCAAATTCGCGTGGCCGTCGGCGCTGATCATCTACTGGTTGTCGTTTAACGTCTTTACGATGGCGCAGCAGCTCTTCTTGATGCGGCGCTATCCGCGCACCGCGGTCGCCGTCGCCGCGCACGCCCTTGGGCTCGTACAGCGCCGCGCCTTTC
>CAXUFI010000172.1:0-5903 GCA_964250245.1 uncultured bacterium | reverse complement strand
CACCTAACCCCCGGCACCCGCCTCGGCCTCCCCCCGATAACCGCCAAAGACTAACCCCGTAGCGCAGCGGAGGCACCACACTGCAACCGATCGCGCATCACCCGGGTCTCTAAGCCGTGCCGGAACTTCCCGAAGTGGAGACGATCGCCCGCGGCTTAGCAAACGCGGTCGCCGGCAAGACGATCGCCTCCGCACAGACGTTCCGTCCGGACGTCGTGTCGCCCGAACCGGTACGGTTCGCGGCGGCGCTGGCGAAGGAACGGATCGACAAGGTCGGCCGGCGCGGCAAATTCGTGGTCGTCTCGCTCGCCTCGGGCAAGCAACTCGTCGTTCATCTCCGGATGACCGGGAGGCTGATCGTCCAGGCCGCGGGGACCGCGAACCCGGAGCCGTATACGAACGTACTATTGACGTTCGAAGACGGCGTGCGCTTGTGCTTCGCGGACGTGCGGCGCTTCGGCAGGATGCGACTTTTCGAACCTGAAGTGCCGTGGGCCGCCGAAGTCGGGCTCGAACCGCTATCGAACGACTTTTCTTTCGATCGCTTTTCGAGTATGCTGGGTGGACGCAGAACGCCGATTAAGGTGTTCCTGCTCGATCAGCGCCGTATAGCGGGCATCGGCAACATTTACGCTTGTGAAGCGCTCTGGGACGCTCGGATCCGTCCGAACCGCCCCGCCGGATCGCTGTCGAAGCAGGCGCGGCAACGGCTCCACCATTCGATTGTAGACGTGCTCCGGCGCGCGATCGAACTGCGCGGCACGAGCGTCGACGATTACGTCGACGCCGAGGGTCTCCGCGGCGGCTTCCAAAACGTGTTACGCGTCTACAGTCGCGACGGTAAAGATTGCGCTCGCTGCAGCCGCGCGATCGTCCGGACGGTCCTCGGCGGCCGGGGCACCTGGTGGTGCCGGAGCTGCCAAAAAACTTGATACCACTCACATCGGCCCCGGTCGAACGGGGAACTGCGCGCAGCGCGGGAGTGTGACCGGACGATTCGATCCGGCACACGCGTAAAGGGGTTTACTATCACCACAACCGGCATCGCACCCGTCCCCGCGGAGACGGAAGAACTCGAAGACCAGCTCGCGCTCGAACAGCGCATGTACGAAGAGAGCCTCAAAGTCCTCGACGAGGGCCAGGTTCTCGTCGGCGTCATCGTCGCGAAGTACCAAGACGAGTTGCTCGTCGATATCGGCGGGAAGTCGGAAGGCTTCTTGAGCTTCCGCGAGCTCTCGCTCGCGATCGACCCAAAAGAGCAAAAGGTCGGCGATAAGCTCGAAGTCATGATCCATCGCATCGACGAGGAGGGGACGCTCTTCCTCAGCGAGCGGCGCGCGCGCGCGCTTAAGACCTGGGAGAAGGTCATCGCGGCGCACGAGAACGACGAAGTCATCGAAGCGACCGTCACGCAAGTCGTCAAAGGCGGCGTCCTCGTCGACCTCGGCATGCGCGGCTTCGTTCCGGCCTCGCAGATCCGGCGCCAGCCCGTCGGGAATCTCGACGAACTCGTCGGCAAGCATCTGCGGCTCAAAGTGATCGATCTCGATCACAAGCGCCATCGCGTCGTTCTTTCGCAACGGCTCGTGCTCGAGGAAGAACTCAACGCGAAGAAGTCGGAGTTGCTCGGCACGCTCGCGGTCGGTCAGATTCGCGAAGGCGTGGTCGTCCGGCTCGCGGAGTTCGGCGCGTTCGTCGATCTCGGCGGCATCGACGGCCTCATTCACAATAGCGAGCTGTCGTACGCGCGCATCAAGCATCCGTCCGAGGTCGTGAAGATCGGCGACGTCGTGCAGGTCGAGGTGATGAAGTTCGATCCCGAGGCGAAGAAAGTCTCGCTCTCGCTCAAGCACGCGTTGCCCGACCCTTGGGTCGAGCACGAAGACAAACTCCTCGAAGGTCAGCGGCTCATCGCGCAAGTCGTCAAAGTCACGCCGAATTATCTCCTCGTCGAGATCATTCCGGGCGTGCTCGCGATGGTTCCCAAGGGCGAGTTCGACCCGAACCTGCAGTACAGCCCCGGCCAAGAAGTCGAAGTCACGCTACTGACGATCAATCAGGCGACGCGACGCATCACGGGCTCGATCCAGCACGTAGCCGACGTTTCGCCCGAAGAATACGAACAGTTCGTCGTCGACGGCGACGTCGGTACGATCGGCGATGCCGTCGATCCGGCTATCGTCTAATCCGGTTCGTCGAAACGAGCCGCGGGGTACGAGCGGCTCGTTTCGATTTAAGCACGTAGCGGAATAAGCCGATCGGTGGCGGAGCGGAAGTCGTTGCGCAACGTCTATGGTCCGGCTTATTTCTTTTAACGTCCCTTTATTGTAGGAGTAGCGCGTGCTCAAATTCGTTCCGGCTTGCATCGGGATCGTCTCCCTCTCGTGCATAGCCACATCGGCGTTTGCTGCCGAGCCGTCCGGCGCAGGGGCTCCGGCCGGCTACTATACGTATCATTACGACAACGAGCGCACCGGCTGGAATCCGAAGGAAACGGTGCTCTCGGCTTCGACCGTGAAGTCGAAACGCTTCGGTCTGGTCCGGACGCTCGCAGCGGATAGCGTCGTCTACGCGCAACCGCTTTACGTACCGCAGGTGTCGACGCGCTCCGGGTTGCGCAACGTCGCGTACATCGCGAGCGAGGGCGACAGCGTTTACGCCTACGACGCGGACGACGGCACGTTGATCTGGCACCGCAATTTTACGAACCCGGCCCTCGGGATTACCGCCGTCAGTCGCGATTCGGTCGCCGATTGCAACGCGATCGGTCCGACGATCGGTATTTCATCGACGCCGGTCATCGATCCGGCCCGTCAAACGCTGTACGTCGTCGACAAGATTCAAATTACGCACGGCGCCGACACGACGTATGAGAACGATCTCCACGCTCTGGATCTGCGTAGCGGGGCCGACCGCATAACACCGGCAGCGATCGGCGGCTCCGTCGTCGCTTCGGACGGAACGATCGCGACCTTCAACGATCAACGCCAGCAGAATCGCCCGGGCTTAGCGCTCGCCGACGGCGCGGTGTACGTCGCTTTCGGCAGCAGTTGCGACGCCGTACCGGGCGGCGTCCACGGCTGGATGTTCGCCTATTCCGCAGCTACGCTTCACCAGGTCGCCGTTCTCGATACGACGGCCAGCTCCGCGAACGCGTATCTCGGCTCGATTTGGCAGTCCACGGTCGCGCCCGCGATCGACCCGTCGGGCGATCTGTTCTTCGCAACGGGTAACGGAACGTTCGATGCGAACGCCGGCCGGACGAGTTACGGCGACAGCATCTTACGTACGTCGGCAGAGCTTCGCATCCGCGATTATTTTGCGCCGGCTAACGATTACGCGCTCGAAGCCGCCGATCAAGACGTCGGAGCCGCCGGCGTCATGCTCGTTCCGTATGCCGCGAACCGGTCGACGCACCTCGCAATCGGCGGCGTGAAAAGCGGCGTGATGTACCTGCTGAACCGGGACCGCTTAGGGGAGTTCGACGCGGCCGGCGACCGCGTCTTGCAGAAGGTGACGCTTGAAAACATGCCCGACTCCTTATACGGCGCACCGGCCTATTACGCGGGATCGGTCTTCTGGGGCGCCGGTGCGCAGCCGATGGAAGCCTTCTCGCTTTCCTACAGCCCGTCGCCGCATCTCACGTTGACGTCGCAAACGCGCAACAGCTTTCCCGGCGAAGGCGGCGAGATTCCGGCAGTCTCGTCCGATGGTACCAAACCGGGGAGCGCCGTCGTCTGGGCAACGACGCGCGCGTCGCAAGGCGGTACGATCGGGTTGTACGCCTACGACGCCCGCGACCTCACGCAAACCGTATTCTCCGGCTCGGTCGGAACATGGCTCTCGACCGGCGACGCCTTCTTGACGCCGACGATCGTCGGCGGGCACGTATTCGTCCCCGGAGCCGGATTCGGCGTAGCGGAATTCGGGCTGCGCTAACGATCGATCGACGAAGGCGCGTGCGATTACGGGTCGGGTTAACGGGCGGCATCGGCGCGGGCAAGAGCGAGGTCGGTAAGATTCTGCTACGGCTCGGGGCGCTCGTGATCGACGCCGACGTGCTCGCGCGTGCGGCGCTCGCGCCGGGCAGCGCCGGCCTCGAGCGCGTGCGCAGCACGTGGCCTGCGGTGGTCTCGGACCGTGACGGGCTCGACCGCGCGGCGCTCGGCAAGATCGTCTTCGCCGATCCGGCGGCGCTCGAGGCGCTCAACGCGATCGTGCATCCGTTCGTTCGCGCGCGCAGTGCGGAACTCGAGGGGCAGGCGGATGCCGATCGGATCGTCGTGCACGACGTGCCGCTGCTCTTCGAAGCCGGCTTCTACCGCGCGTGCGACGCGAACGTCGTCGTCGTCGCGGACACGGAGGCGCGGGTCGAGCGGCTCATGACGCGGACGGCGCTCGACGAAGACCAGATCCGGCGGCGCATGCGCGCGCAGATCGACCCCGAGCGCGCGATCGAACTCGCCGATTACACGATTCGTAACGACGGGACGCTCGCAGCTCTGGCGGCCGCCACGCGCCAAGTCTACGAGGACCTGCTCGAGCGGCGGCCGCGCCCGCAGCCCGCGTAATCACCCCGGCCGGCGTGCAACGATTGGCGAGCCGCGCGGTACGAACGCGCGAATGGACGCCGGCGCCTTCGCGACGACCTACACGCTGACGACGGCGATCGGCCTGCGGCCGTTTCTGACGCTCGCGCTCGCCTCGCTAGCGATGCACCTCGGCTACCTTCATCCCGCGCCCGCCTTCGCGTATCTCGGCACGGCGGGGACGACGTGGCTCTTAGCCGGGCTCGCCGCCGCCGAGTTCGCGGGTGATAAGGTCCCGCTCGTCGATCACGCCTTGCAGGCGGCGCACTTCGCGATTAAGCCCGTGGCGGCGGCGATCCTCACCGGCAGCGTCCTGCCGCCGGCGCAGCCGGGCGAAGCCGCCGCGGCGACGTACGGAGCGATGGCGCTCGGCGCGCTCAACGCGTTGGGCATCCATACCGGGATTACGACGGCGCGCGGCGCTTCGACGGCGTTGACGCTCGGGATCGCTAATCCGTTCTTGAGCCTGCTGGAAGACGTGCTCGCGCTCGGCGGCGGCGTGCTCGCAATTCTTTGGCCGTACGCGGGCGCGGCCGGCGCCGTCGCGCTGACGCTGCTGATCGCGCTGCTCGCGCGCTACGTCTACTTAGCCGCGCACGCCGGCCGCCGCACCGTTTAGCCGCGCATTAGGGCGCGCGGACGGCGAAGCCGGTACCGATGTAGTCGAAGCGCGAACCGTCGACGGGCGTGAAGTCGACGCCGTATTCGAGATCGAGGTCGACGTTGCGGCCGACGAGTTTCTGCACGCCGAAGTCCGCCTCGGTGCGGCCGCCGGCCCGCGGCGCGATCTCGGTAAGCGCGACGAACTCGGCGAAGAATTGGTAGCCGTTGGGAATTTGCGCCATGACGACGAGCGACGGATCGAAGCTGCCGTACCGCTGCGTCCCCGCCGCGTTGGCAAGCATGCCGGACGTGCTGACGCCCGCGAGCGTCGTACCGAGGTCGAGCGCCGGGCTCAGCATGTAGGAGACGTCGAGGTTAAGCGTCTGCGAGGGGCCGTCGCTGAAGCCGCCGCTGCCCGTCGCGGCCGTGAACAGACCGTCCAACGCGTAGGTGAAGCGGCCCGCCGGCTCGAGCTCGTACTTGAACCCGAGCCCGAGGTCGCTCGAACCCGTCGTGACGGACGAATTCATCCGCATCCGTTCGACGTCCGGCCCGATAACGTCGAGTTCGAAGCGCTCGGCCGCGCCGAAGCGTTCGAAGCCCTGCGGGTATTGCACGGTAACGCTCGGGGTACGGCCGCCGGCGTGCATGTTCTGGTAGCCCTCTTCGAAGACGGCCGCACCGGGCTTCACCGCGCACGTGCTGTAACCG
>CAXUFI010000171.1:0-5982 GCA_964250245.1 uncultured bacterium | reverse complement strand
CCCGCGACCGGCCTGCGAACCGTCGCCTATGCGAAAGCCGCGCCCGACTTCGCCTTCGACGCCGGGCACGGGCCGCAACGGCTGGCCGCGCTTCTCGGTAAACCGGTCGTGCTCAACTTTTGGGATACGTGGTGCGAGCCGTGCCGCGCCGAACTGCCCGCGTTCGCGCGCCTTCGGGCTACCTACGGCGACGCGGTTCGGCTGCTGACGATCTCCGACGAGCCGCCGGGGCTCGCCCGCGCGTTCCTCGCCGGACGCGGCCTCGATTTTCCGGTCGCCGAGGATCCGGAGCGGAAAATCTTCAGCGCCTACTCCGTTACGCCGATCCCGGTTACGCTGGTCTTGCGTGCCGACGGGACCGTGACGTACGTCTCGGTCGGCGAGACGTCGTGGGACGAATTGCAGGATGCCGTCGCCACGGCACTGCTGGGCCCGCCGGCGACCGCCGCACCCTAGCCTCACTTGACCGGCGGCGACGCATCTGCTACCGTGACCTTAATGTTGGCACTCCCGAGCCGTGACTGCTAAGAATATCAAGCCTGCGGAACCGAAGCCGCCGCGTCCGGAACTCGACAAACGCAAGGCGTTCATCTTGGCGACCGTGGTCTACGAATACGTAGCGACGGCCGAACCGGTCGGTTCGAACACGCTCACGCAAAAATACAATCTCGGCGTGAGCTCGGCGACGGTGCGCAACGAGATGGCGGAGCTGGAAGCGGCCGGCTACCTCGTACAGCCGCACACCTCCGCGGGCCGGATCCCCTCCGACGCCGGCTACCGCACGTACGTGGACCAGCTGATGCGGCCGGAGCCGTTACAGAACGACGAGCAGCGCCGCATTCAGGACGAGTTTCGGGCCGCGAGCCGCGAACTCGACGGCGTCATCGAACATACGACGCGTCTGCTCGGACAGTTGACGCGTAACGTGGCCTTCGTCATAGCGCCCTCGCGCGATACGCAGACGTTCCGCCACATACAGCTGATCTGGCTCTCGGAGCGCGCCGGCATCGCGATCGTCGTGACGTCGCTCGGCGTCGCCGTGCAGAAGACGTTCGAGCACGGCCCCGAGGTCGGCGCCGACGATTTGACCCGGCTCTCGAACCGCCTCAATGCCGCCTTCGGCGGAAAGACGATGCGCGAGGTCGCGGGCGCGGACGTCGCGGACGTCGTGCGCCAGGCGCGGCTCTCGGAGGATCTGAGCGAGGAGCTCGCAAGCGCGCTCGGTGAGGCGGCGCGCGGCGACGGGGGGCCGACCGTCGCCTCGAGCGGCGCGCAGCATCTGCTCGACCAGCCGGAGTTCCAGGATCTTCGCAAGCTGCGTTCGATCTTGCGCATCATCGAAGAGCATAAGGCGCTCTACGATCTGGTCGCCGACGCGATGACGACCGACGCACCGAGCATTAAGATCGGTCACGAATTGGGCTCGGGCGAAATTACCGAGTGCAGCATCGTCACCGTTCCATATCGCTTCGCCGATGAGATGGTGGGCGTGCTCGCGATTCTCGGACCGCGCCGGATGCCGTACGCGAGGCTTCTGGCGCTCGCATCGGGAACGGCGGTGTCGCTCAACCGTCACCTCAGCCAAACGGAACTGCGCTAAACGACCGTGCCGACCGATTACTATACCGTGCTCGGCGTCGAGCGCGACGCTTCGGCGAGCGATATCAAGCGCGCCTATCGCGCGCTCGCCTTAAAATATCATCCCGACGTATCGAAAGATAAGGCCGCGGCCGAATCGCGCTTCAAAGAGATCGTCGAAGCGTACGAAGTCCTCTCCGATGCGGCGAAACGGCAGCAATACGATCGCTTCGGCACCGCCGGCAACGGCGCGAGCGCCGCGGGACCCGGCGGATTCTCGACGGGCGAAGGCATCGGCGATATCTTCGACATGTTCTTCGGCGGCGCCGCCGGTAACCGCTCCGGCGCCGCGCGCGCGCAAGGTCCGCAACGTGGCGCCGACCTGCGTTACGATTTGCAGATCACGCTCGAGGACGCTTACGCGGGCGTCGACCGGGAACTCGCCTTCAACCATCTCGGCCAGTGCGATACGTGTCGCGGCTCGGGTGCGGCTCCGGGGACGCTCGTCTCCACGTGCGACCGCTGCGCCGGTACGGGCGCGATGCGCAGCGTCCGGCAGACGCCGCTCGGACAGTTCGTGACGCAGACGACGTGCACCAAGTGCAACGGCGAGGGCACGATCGTCCCGACGCCGTGCGAGACGTGTCGCGGGCGCGGGCTCGTCGAAAAGCACCGTTCGCTCACCGTCAAGATCCCCGCCGGCGTCGACGAGGGCAGCCGCATCCGCGTCTCGGGCAGCGGCGAGGGCGGTGCGCGCGGCGGCCTCGCCGGCGACCTCTACGTCTACCTTTCGATCGCGCCGCACGAACGCTTTAAGCGCGAAGGCGCCAACCTCTACGTCGACGTGCCGATCTCGTTCACCCAGGCCGCGCTCGGCGTTAATCTGGAAGTCGATTCGCTGGGCGGCCCGGTGCCGCTCGGCGTGAACGCGGGCACGCAAAGCGGATCGACGTTTCGGATTCGCGGGAAAGGGATGCCGGCGGTGCGCGGGACGGCGCACGGCGACCTCTTCGCCACGGTGCACGTGCTCGTGCCGACGAAACTCTCGCGCCGCGAACGCGAACTGCTCGAAGAATACGCGAGCATCGGCGGGGACGACATCGACGACCGGTCGTTCTTCGACCGCGTAAAGGACGCGTTCGCACCGTAGTTGGGGGCGGCGCGTTTCTTCGTCGCGGGCGTGTTCGACGTCGGAGAGGTCGTCGAACTGGGCGGCGGGGATGCCCGCAAACTGTTGGTCGTCCTGCGCAGCGCGCCGGGCGACGCGGTCGAAATCGTCGATTCGGCCGGGCGGGCGTTCGGCGCGGCGCTGCGCATCGACGGCGCCCGCGTTCGAGCCGAACTGCGTGCGGAGCTCGCGCCGCCGCGGCCCGCGGCGCTCGCGATCGTGCTCGCCCAAGGGATTCCGAAGGGCGCGAAGATGGACTTCATTGTCGAGAAGGCGACCGAACTCGGCGTCGAGCGGATCGTGCCGTTCACGAGCGAGCGGACCGTGGGCGACGGCGGCCGGACCGGAAAACTCGACCGCTGGCGCCGGCTCGCGCGAACGGCCGCCCAACAGTGCGGCCGCCGCTCGGTCCTCACCGTCGACGAACCTCAGTCGCTCGCGTCCCTCGCCGCCTCGCTCGGCTCTTACGATCTCGCGCTCGTACCCTGGGAAGTCGCGGAGCCGGTTCCGCTGCGGGAGCGTTTGCCGGGACTCCTGAGCGGCGCTCGCCGGGCGCTCGTCGCGATCGGACCCGAGGGCGGGCTCTCCCATGCCGAAGCGCACCTGCTGGAGGCGAGCGGGGGCCATCTCATCTCGCTCGGGAGCCGCATCCTGCGCACGGAAACGGCGGGTCTGGTCGTGTGCAGCGCGCTGCATTACGCCTGCGGCGAACTCTAATAGCCGGGCGGCCGAGCATGGAACGCACCTTCAATCGGCGTATTACTTACACCGTGGGACGAAATAGCGTTTGAAGTTCAGCCTCGTCATTCCGACGTATAACGAAGCGGGCGGAATTGAAAAGCTGATTCGAATGCTGGCGGAGATTTTTCGAGCGAATGGGCTCGACGGCGAAGTCATCGTCGTCGACGACAACTCGCCCGACGGCACGGGCGCCATCGTCGACGGACTGGCCGCGGACTTTCCGGTGCGCTGCCTGCACCGGCCGGGCAAGATGGGGCTTTCGAGCGGCGTCATCGACGGCTGGCGCTTCGCTCGGTCCGAGTCGCTCGCCTTGGGCGCGATGGATGCCGATTTCAGTCACGATCCCAAGATTATTCCCGCCATGGTGCGCGCGCTCGAAAGCGGCCGCTACGGGCTCGCGGTCGGCAGCCGGTACGTGCGCGGAGGCGGTATCGAGAATTGGCCGCTCAAGCGCAAGATTACGTCGATCATCGCCTGTGCGCTGGCCTGGCCGCTAACCCCGATCCGCGATATCACGAGCGGCTTCATACTCATCAAACGCGAGGCGCTGGCGGGGGTCGAACTCGATCCGATCGGCTTTAAAATCGGGCTGGAAGTTGCGGCCAAAGCGAAGTACGGGAAAGCGGTGGAGGTCCCGTACGTCTTTACCGATCGCATTATCGGCGAATCGAAACTCAACGGCAAAGAAGTGACGAATTATCTGCGACAGCTGCGCCGGATCTATGCGATGCGACTCGGCGGCAGCGCCGGCTCGCGCGCGACGAACGTTACGGCCGTACCGGCGGGCCCGGCGGAAAATAAGCCCGCCTGATGCCGATGCCCGATTGGCTGCGCCGCCTGCGCGAACCCGAAGTCGTCGCCGAAGACGCGGCGCTCTGGGTGAAGTGTCCGTCTTGCGGCGAGATGCTCTATCGCAAGGATCTGGAAGCCAATCTCTCCGTCTGTACGAAATGCGGTTACCATTTCCGGATGCACGCGTTCGACCGCATCAACTCGCTCGTCGACGGAGATTTCGTGGAGATCGGCGCGTCGATTCTGCCGGGTGACCCCCTGGGCTGGGTCGACAAGCGGGCGTATCCCGAGAAGCTCGAGACCGATCGCGAGAAGTCGCGCCTTTCCGAAGCGGTCGTCACCGGCTTCGCAACGCTCGACGGCTTTCCGGTCGCGCTCGGCGTGATGGATTTTAATTTTCGCGGCGGTACGATGGGCACGGTCGTCGGCGAGCGCATCGCCAACTTGCTCGAGGAAGCCCGCGCGCGCTCGTTGCCGTGCATCATCTTCACGGCCAGCGGCGGCGCGCGAATGGAAGAAGGCATGCTCGCGCTCATGCAGATGGCGAAGACGACGCAGGCCGTGGAGCGCTTCATGGCGGACGGCAATCTCTACGTCACCGTACTAACCGATCCGACGACGGGCGGTGTTTCGGCGTCGTTCGCTTTCCAGAGCGACGTCATCATCGCCGAAGCGCGCGCGTCGATCGGCTTCGCCGGGCGTCGCGTCATCGAGCAGACGCTGCGCCAAAAACTTCCGGAAAACTTTCAAACGGCGGAGTTCTTACTCGAGAAGGGCCACGTCGATCTCGTCGCGCCGCGGCCGGAGATTCGCGGCACGCTCTTGCGCGTGCTCGATTACGCCGTCGATCGCAGGCGGATCGCGCCGGCGCTCAAAGCCGTGCCGGAGTTCGCGCTCTGATGCGGGGCCGCGCGTGAACGTCATCGTCGAGCGTGAGAACGGGCGGCTCGCCGAACTCGAACGGCGGATCGAGACGTTACGCGGCCACGGCTCCGTGGCGGCCGCGAACGACGTGAGCGTGCTCGAAGCCAAGTATGCCGAGTTGCTGTTCGATCTTTTCGGCAAGCTCACGCCATGGGAACGCGTCAACATGGCGCGCCATCCGAAGCGTCCGCTCGGCGGCGATTACCTCGCGGCGCTCGACCAGTTCGACGAGTTGCACGGCGACCGTCACTTTCGCGACGATCGCGCGCTCGTGGGCGGCTTCGCGAAGTTGCGCGGCCGGCGCGTCGTCGTGCTCGCGCAACAAAAAGGCCGCGACACCAAAGAGAACATAAAGCGCAATTTCGGCATGGTCTCGCCGGAAGGGTACCGCAAAGCGAGCCGCCTGATGAACCTGGCCTCCCGGTTCGGCTTACCGATCGTCACGTTCATCGATACCTCGGGGGCCGATCCGGGCGTAGGCTCCGAAGAGCGCTCGCAGTCCGAGGCGATCGCTTCGTCGCTCGCGGCGCTCGCGAAAGCCGCCGTCCCCGTCGTGGCGACGATCGTCGGCGAGGGCGGTTCCGGCGGGGCGCTCGCGCTCGCGCTCGCGGACCGCGTCTTAATGGCGGAGAACGCCGTGTACTCCGTCGCCTCACCCGAAGGCTGCGCGGCGATCCTCTGGGGAGACGCGGCGCGCGCGCCGGAAGCGGCCGAGCGGTTGAAGCTGACGAGCGAAGATCTCTTGGCATTCGGGATCGTCGACGAGATCATCCCGGAGC
>CAXUFI010000170.1:0-5987 GCA_964250245.1 uncultured bacterium | reverse complement strand
GTCACGCGCTAACTTCTCGCTCATGCGCTCGTACACCACGCCTTGGGGCACGATCTCCGCATTGCGCGTCCGCTGAGCTGCGGAGATTTCCTCGGGTACGAATCGACGCTGAGGACGCACCGAAAGGCACCGCTGTAGCAAGTGCGTGGCGTAGAAGACCGTTCATCATACACGCTCCCCAGCGGGTACTGCCGCCTTACTGAACACCTGGTTACTACTCGTTCCTGTAAGCCAGGTCTTGCAAACCTTTTCGGCTGCCAATGATGCTGGAACGTATACCTTTACGCGCGTCGAAGCCTTAGTTGGAGCGGCGGATTGTAAGCACCAACCTTTTAGCGCACATCCCAACTTTTCTACCGAAGACTGGAAGTGACGCGTTGAGCCTCGATCCTGATGGGCCGCGACAGCGGTTCGACAGCCAACCTCTATGTGCAGGCGTAACGGTAGGATGGCGTGATGTCTCAAGCTCGATTCGAGACAGCGTTACAACCTGCGCGGATGAGTGCCGATGCATTCTTTCGACGAGGTTTCGCGGAGCCTACCTTCATGGTTCTCTGGCTCACGGACACTATAACCCGTTAACAAGTGATGTCGACTTACTAATCGTTTCTCAAGGTTTCGTACCGCTCGAAATTCGTCGCGACATATTGATGATATTTAGTGGTGCAAGCGCGACATTGCCGGGCAAGGGGCTCGAGGCGTCGCTCGTGCCCTTGTCATGCACCATAGGCGACGACGATCCACCGTACTCGTTGGCGCATTTCAGCGCTTTGAACTCGGTGGTGTCCGATCGGCACGATGGTCAGACCGACTCGGATCTCGTCATGCATTTTGCAGACGTTCGCGCCCACGGTATTGTTCTAGCGGGCGCTGAAGTAACCGACACGTTTGCTCGGGTAAGCTTCGTCGCCTTTGTCGATAGCTTACTATGTGACTATGAATGGATGACGTCGCCTCAGCGGCTCGATTCCGATCCCATCTATGCCGTGTTCAACATGTGCCGCCTGCTAGTTGTTGCCGCTACGCAGCGCGTTACGACAATCGGCAAGATTGAAGGCGCGTTGATGGCCCTCAAGATCATCGACGAACCTTATCGTGCCCTTGTGGAAGCGGCTCTTGAGAGCTATGCTACTCCTCGAACAAGCGCTTCAAACATTATTGTCGACCCAACGACTCTCCGCGCATTTATAGATACGACCAACGTCGCGGCGGAAGCTTTGCGATCGCCGGAAGTTGTAGCGAGGCGCGCGGCCGCTTCGAAATCCACTTGATGAGCTTGCGATGGGCTTGCGCCGCGAGACATATGTCATAAGCTCAATGGTCTGGCTTCGAGTATCGGCGTTGCTACATTTCGTACTCGCAGCACCACGCCGGGTCGGCTGCATAGCAATCGCTACATGTCTTGCCAGCGCCCACTCCCAGCACTCTAACCCATCTGGTCACCTCGCGCCAAACGGTGTTCCTTTAGCGCCGAATACTACGTGTGCAACGCCAGACTGCCGCTCATACGACGCGCAGCCATACGTATTGATTTAATCGAAATTAGTATCGGCTGCTTAGGGATTGTTCCGCCGGGCAGACTCCAAGCCCGGCACCGCCTCCAGAGAGCTACCGGCGGGTTACATGACTACTTCCCGATCGCGCTGAGTAAGGAGCCGACGCGAATGGCCTACGCAGTGGAGCCTTCGCTGCACGATGAAGGGGGCTATGATGACATGCCGACGCGCAATATCGACGAAGCATCGCGTCGTGCAATGAACGTTCCGCGGGCATTTCTTGGCGCAGCGACACGGCGAACATGAAGTCGTTCGGCCTTCGATTGAAAATCAGCGTTCTCGCGAGCTAATCAACGATATAACACCTACTTTTTTTGGTCTAGTCGGCCTGGCGTTCGAGTATCAACGACGTTCTCGGTCAGCTTTTACGAGCCCAAAGATACGACATTGCCCTGCATCTAACTACTTTGCCCGCTTCTGTCAGCGGTTTCATGTAGGCTTCGTATCGCCGGAACTGATCCTCGGTGAAGACCTTTGAGTAATACTCTCGCATCGTCGTAGCGTTCGGATTCGGTGATACGTTGAGATACGTTTCCCATAACATGGGTTGGCGTGGCTCGATGTCGATTCTCAGGTCAGCGTGGACTTCAGTGAAGCCGGCCTCATAAGCCATGCGAACCAAGTCCCGCTCGTTGAAATCGAGCATTGGATTGAAAGCAACGACAGACGAACGTTCGTAGTTTCTAAGTAATCGGTGCAAATCGGCAATTTCGGGCGCTGCGGCGGGAATTTCGATTTCGTCATCGATACGGTTGATCGGTTCTGCTAGCGAGATTCTTCCTTTTGCTCGTAACACGCGAAAGAACTCGCGAAACGCCGCTTGTTTCTCCTTGACGTAGATGAGGACCGATCTCGTCGTCACCACGTCGACGGTTCCACTCGGTACTTCATTTAGGTTGCCCGCGTCGGCTACCACGAAATCGACGCGATTTGACACGCCGAGTTGCGCAGCCAGTTCGCGCGCGTGTTTGATCAGAGGGGACGAAATGTCTGAGAAGATCACGCGCGCATCCGGCTTAAGGCGTTCGAGCGCGCCGAAAGCGATCAAGCCGTCGCCAGCTCCGACGTCAAGCAAAACGGACGCCTCGTCGAGCTTTGCGTTGTCGAGTATTTGGTCGCGCACCGCGTAAAGGCTATGGAGGCTAGTCGCCATCCAGTCACGATCGCCCCCAAAGCGCTTCTCAAGCAGCCACGCCGACCAATGATCCGAAAGGTGGGTCACTGTCTACTTTCGCCAACCCAACAGATGGATCATAAGAAGGGCGCGCGTCTGATGTTTGGTGAGCGCTTCCTAGTCGTCAAAACCGTTCTACGTGAGTTCATCATCTGCTGCTAGGCTTATAACGTTCACATCGCTCAAAGACGGCGCCGTGGACTTTTCTCGAAGTAGAATTACGCCGCACGCCCAACTATCACCATTATCAAGATGAACGGTACGTTGAATGTGGTAACTGCAAGCGCTGCATACTTCGCGGCACCGGTTGACTCTAGACGATATGTCCGGACGGGTTGCCGATCGTCCAAAATGTCTTGTCATCAGCGGTCATTCTTGGTTCTCGTGTCGTTCTGGGGCGCCAGGTTCTACCATATGTCGTAAACTAGGTAGAAGCCAGGGTAGAGAACAGCATCGAAAAGTAGAGAAAGGCCTTTAACGACGGGGTTTAATTTTGTAGCGCCAACGGGAGTCGAACCCGTCTCTCAGCCTTGAAAGGGCCGCGTCCTAACCGATAGACTATGGCGCCGCGTGGTTATGGGCCCGGCTGGATTCGAACCAGCGCGCAACCAGTTATGAGCCGGCCGCTCTACCGCTGAGCTACAGGCCCACGGCTTCCGGTACTATGGGAAGTTTGCCCCGTATACCTGCCCGGTGCGCTCGCGGCACAGCCAAAGCGAGACGAATGACGACCCTTAGTTCGAAACGCGGAAAGCCGTCGCGCCCGGGTACTTGGCCGCATTCCCTAGTTGGAGTTCGATCGCCATCAAGCGATTGTACTTCTCGACGCGGTCGCTGCGCGAGAGCGAGCCCGTTTTGATCTGGCCGGCGCCGGTTGCGACCGCGAGGTCGGCGATCGTCGTGTCGCCGGTTTCGCCCGATCGGTGCGAGATAACGCAGCGGTATCCCGCCTTGTGCGCCATCTCGACCGCATCGAGCGTCTCCGTAAGCGTGCCGATCTGATTGACTTTGATGAGAATAGCGTTTGCGATCCCGTCGCGGATGCCGCGCGCCAGCCGCTGCGTATTGGTGACGAAAAGGTCGTCGCCCACGAGCTGCACGCGTTTTCCGATGCGTTCCGTGACCGCGCGCCAGCCGTCCCAATCGTCTTCGGCGAAGCCGTCCTCGATCGAGATCACCGGATACTCCGCGCAGATCCGCTCGTAGAAATCGACCATGCGCGCGGTCGTAACGGGCGTCTCGGCGTTACCGGGATAGTAGTTGCCGTCGCGATAAAACTCCGTCGCCGCCGCGTCGAGCGCGAGGGCGATCTCTTCACCGGGCGTGTAGCCCGCGGCGCGAATGGCTTCTACGAGCAGATCGAGCGCCTGCTCGAGCGTATCGAGCGGCGGCGCGTAGCCGCCTTCGTCGCCGACGAGCGTCGGCAAGTGCCGCTCGTGCAGCAGCTTGCCGAGCGCGTGAAACGTCTCCGCACCGTAGCGCACGGCTTCGGCGAACGAAACGGCGCCGACCGGAACGATCATGCACTCCTGAAATTGCAGCGCCCCCGCGGCGTGCTTGCCGCCGTTGATGACGTTCATCATCGGCACGGGCAACGTGCCCGCACTCGGTCCGCCGAGATACCGGAAGAGCGGCAGGCCGACGCTCGCAGCCGCGGCGCGCGCGTTCGCGAGCGAGACGCCGAGGATCGCGTTCGCGCCGAAGTTCTTCTTATTCGCCGTTCCGTCGAGATCGATAAGCTTCGCATCGAGTTCGCGTTGCGCCGTCGCGTCGAGGCCTTCGACGGCGGGTCCGAGCATGGCGTTGACCGCGTCGACGGCCTTCAACACACCTTTGCCGTTGTAGCGCAGCCGATCGCCGTCGCGTAATTCCACGGCCTCGTGCGCGCCCGTCGACGCGCCCGACGGTACGAGCGCTTCTTCGACCGCGCCGAAGCTCGTCGCGACGGCCACGGCAACCGTGGGATTGCCGCGCGAATCGAGGACTTCGCGCGCAAACACGCTCTCGATGAGGGGGCGGCCGCCGCCACGTAGCGATTCGATCACCGCGGCGCCGATTCGGAATGTGCTCCAAGTTCCCCCGTTGAACGCCGCCGCATCGGAGGATGATCATGTCGTTTATGGATGGCCTAGAAAAGATGGCGGGCGGGATGCTCGGCGGTGCCACACCCGAGCAAGCTTCGTCGGCGGCGGCCGATCATGTTGCGAATACCGATCCGTCGCAGCTCGCCGACCATCTCACGGAGAGCGTCGGCAGCATGGATCAGTCGTCGCTGTCCAATCTCGGTCAGCAACTGTTGCAGACGTACACGAACCATCAGGGTTACGCCGGCGACGCGAATACGGCGACGCAAGAGGCCGGCGTTTCTCAAGCCTCCGTGGCGGCCGGCGATCCCGGCGCCGTCGCCTCCATGCTTCAGTTCGCGAAGAACAACCCGCAGGTATTGCAGTCAGCCGCGAGCGCGTTCATGCAGCACAATCCCGGAGCGATCGCGTCGCTCGCACCGGGACTCTTACAAGGCATCATGAGCCGCTTTACGGGCGGAATATAGTTTAGTTCGAGATTAGCCATTTCTCCGCGTCGCTCGCGCGTGCGAAGATCTCTTCGGGCGCGAACCAAATCTTTATCTCGCGGGCCGCGCTCTCGGCGGAATCGCTGCCGTGCACGAGGTTGCGCCCGATCGTCTGCGCGTAATCGCCGCGAATCGATCCCGGCGCGGCCTTAATCGGGTTGGTCGCGCCGATCGTCGAGCGGCAGCCTTCGATCGCGTCGCTTCCTTGCACGACCAGCGCGACGATCGGCGCGCTCGTGATGTATTCCACGAGGCCGTTAAAGAACGGTTTGCCGTCGTGCTCCGCGTAGTGCTCTTTCGCGCGCGCGACGTCCACGACCAGCATCTTTATCGCGGCGAGGATGTAGCCGCGGGGGGCGAACCGCGCGCCCGTCGCGCCCGCCGGCCCCCCGGCGGGGGCGCGCCGGGGGGGGGGGGGGGCCGCCACCAGCCCCGACACGGAAGCGGCCGAACAGTTGGTGGAAGCCTTGTACGAGAGAAATGCCGCGCTCGACGTGCCCTCGCCACGCCAGTACGGGATCGATCAGGAGCAGTATCTTGCCCTGATTCCCACGATGACAGCGCAGGCGCTCGCCTCGGGCTCCCCCGCGAATAACCCTCGGGTGCCGTCCGCAGGTGAGATCGAAGCGCTCTACCGTCAGGTCTGGAACTGACCTCCAACCCTCTCCGCAAACAGGAGCTTTCC
>CAXUFI010000169.1:0-6008 GCA_964250245.1 uncultured bacterium | reverse complement strand
CGAGCGTGTCTTGTATGCCGCCTTCGGGAGCGCGCCGGGTGGGGCGATGTGGCGAGCGCCGGCCGAGCGCTGCCGGATCTGGTAGCCCGCGAGCCGGCGACGTCGCGCGTCTTACGACCAACGTATGTTCATGAGCCGGTCGTGCGATGATAGGATGGAAGATATTTCGCTGGAGCTTACAGGGGCAGCAAACGCTTGATCAAGCACGATGTGGTCGTCGTCGGCGGCGGGCTTGCGGGGATGCGCGCGGCGGTCGAGGCGGCCGAGGGCGGCGCGGACGTCGCCATCGTTTCGAAGATGCACCCGGTCCGCAGTCATTCGGGAGCCGCGCAGGGCGGGATCAACGCCGCGCTCGGGAACCGCTCCGACGATTCGCCCGAATCGCACGCGTTCGATTGCGTCAAGGGCTCGGACTACCTTGGCGATCAGGACGCGATCGAAGCGATGGCCGAAGACGCGCCGCGCCAGATCGTCTGGCTCGAGCATCGGGGCTGCATCTTCTCCCGGCTCCCCGACGGCCGCATCGCCCAGCGCCCCTTCGGCGGGGCGGGGTCGCCGCGGACGTGCTACTCGGCCGACGTCACCGGGCTCGTGATCCTGCACACGTTGTGGGAACAGCTCGAACGCTTCGGCGTCAAGGTCTACGAAGAGTACTTCGCGACCGCGCTCTGCGTCGAGGACGGCGTCGGCACGGGCATCGTCGCGTACAACATGCGCTCGGGCGAACTCGAACTCGTCACGGCCAAGGCGACCATCTTCGCAACCGGCGGCCTGGGCCGCGTCTTCGCGAAAACCACGAACGGCTACGCCTCGACGGGCGACGGCATGGCGATCGCCTTTCGCGCCGGCATCCCGCTCATGGATATGGAGTTCGTTCAATTTCATCCGACGTCGCTCAAAGAGAACGGCGTGCTGCTCTCGGAGGCGGCGCGCGGCGAAGGCGCCTACCTGCTCAATAGCGAGGGCGAGCGCTTCATGTTCAAGTACGCGCCGAATAAAGGCGAGCTCGCCTCGCGCGACGTCGTCAGCCGCGCGGAGTGGACGGAGATCCTCGAAGGGCGCGGTGTCGACGGCTGCGTCATGCTCGATCTGCGCCACCTCGGCCGTGAAAAGATTTTGGAGCGGCTGCCGCAGATTCGCGAGCTAGCACTCGATGCGACGGGTAAAGACGCGATCGACACGCCGATCCCGATCTTGCCGGGGATGCACTACGCCATGGGCGGCATCGAGACCGACAAGTTCGGCGCGACGCGCATCCCCGGGGTCTATGCCGCCGGCGAGTGCGCCTGCGTGAGCGTGCACGGCGCGAACCGGCTCGGCGGGAACTCGCTGCTCGAGACGATCGTCTTCGGCGCGCGCAGCGCCAAGCACGCGGTGCAGTACGTGAAGAGCGTCGGCAGCGTCCGGCAGTCGGAGCGCACGCTCCAGGCCGAGCGCGACCGCATCGCGGGGATCCTCGCTCGTCAGGGCGGTGCGCGCCATCCCGCCGTTCGCAAGCGGATGAACGACGTGATGTCGGACAACGTCTTCATCTTCCGCGACGAGGCCGGCCTCTCGACCGCGGTCGCCGGCTTGCAAGCCGTCCGCGAAGCGGCCGCGTCGATGACGGTCATGGACAAGTCGACGACGTTCAACACGGATCTCGTCGGCTTCCTCGAAACGGAATTCCTCGTCGACGTCGCGATGCCGATCGCGCTCGGCGCGCTCAAGCGAACCGAGTCGCGCGGCGCGCAAGCGCGAACCGATTTTCCCGAGCGCGATGACGAGCGCTGGCTCGTCCATTCGCTCATGCACTATCGCGGCGCGGCCGCCGATCCCGAGCCCGACTACTCGCGCGGCGTTACCTTCACCAAATATAAACCGGAAGTGAGAAGCTACTAGCCATGCCGGAAATCACGCTCGATGTCTTTCGCTACGACGAGTCGGTCGACGAAGAACCGCGCCGCGAACGGATCACCTTCGAGTTCAACGAGAGTTCGACCGTGCTCGACGCGCTCGAGTACGCCAAAGCGGAACTCGACGGCTCGCTTTCGTTCCGCCGTTCGTGCCGCTCCGCCATCTGCGGTTCGTGCTCGATGAACATCAACGGCGTGACGGGGCTCGCGTGCAAGACGCCCATCTCGACCGTGTTGCGCGACGACCGCTCCGTCAAGGTCGATCCGATGCCCAACTTCGCGCCGATGCGCGATCTGGTCGTGCATATGGATCCGTTCTGGGATAAGTATTCGCGCCTCAAACCCTACCTGCAGCCCGCGGACCGCGACGAGGAGCACCCGCGCGAACGGCTCGTCTCGCCCGATGATATGAAGAAGCTCGTTGCGGTCGCGAATTGTGTGATGTGCGCGACCTGCTACGCGCTCTGCCCCGTCATCAGCGTCGATCCGTCGTTCTCCGGGCCCGCCGCCATCTCGTACGCCTATCGCTTCATCGAAGACACGCGCGACAGCAAGCGCAAGGAGCGCGTGGCCCAGATCAGCGACGACTACCTCTGGCTGTGCGCGCACTGCTACGCGTGTTCGTACTGTCCCAAGCACGTCGACCCGCACGATCGCATCATCGACACCAAGCGCATCTCGATCGAAGTCGGCTTAACCGACGCCCCGGGCCCGCGCCACGCGTTGATCGTCGCCAAGACGATCAAACAGACGGGGATGCTCGCCGAAAACGAAGTCATCGCCGGTACGGTCGGCCGCTTCAACTTCAAAGGGCTCCTCAAGGTCATGCCGCTGGGTCTGCGGCTCGCCTCCAAAGGCAAGATCCCACCGCTCTTCATGCATCCGGTCGAGAAGGTCGCCGAAATCCGGACGATTTTCGAGGCCATGGAGGTCCCCGTCGCATCATGACCGCGAGCACCGACGTCCTGCCCGCCAAGCGCCGTTCCAAATCCGCGGAGATGAAGCGCTACGGCTTCTTTCCGGGCTGCGTGGCGAAAGAATCGTGTACCGAGCTCTTCAACTCGACGATGTTGCTCGCCGATAAACTCGGCATCGAACTGATCGAGCTTACGGCCGCCGCGTGCTGCGGCGCGTCGGTCCTCAACGACGTCAACCGCGACGTCGCGCGCGTGCTCAACGCCCGGACGTACGCGCAAGCCGAGGCGCTCGGCCTCGACGACGTCATCACGATCTGCTCGACGTGCACCGGCCACATGCGCGCGTCGAATAAAGAATTGCTCGAAGACGAGGCGCGCATGGCGGCCTCTAACGCCATCCTCGGCAAATTCAACGTGACGTACCAGGGCACCGTGTCGGTCCGGCACTTGCTTTGGATGCTGATCGACGACATCGGACTCGACGAACTCTCGAAGATGGTCGTCAACCCGCTGCGCGGACTCAAAGTCGCGCCGTTCTACGGTTGCCACATCATCCGCCCCGAGTCGGTGAACGGCTGGGAATCGGCGCGCAACCCGCACTCGCTCGAAGATCTCATCAGGGCTCTCGGCGGCGAACCCGTCGACTATGCCGGCAAGACGCGCTGTTGCGGTTTCCACGTCCAACTCGAGAAAGACGGTATCGCCGCGAATATGGTCGGCCAGAACATGCGCATGGCGAAGGATCAGGGCGCCGAAGCCGTCCTGACGCCGTGTCCGCTCTGCCACCTCGCGCTCGATGGCTATCAGGCCGATTCCGCCGCGCGCTGGGGCCGCACGGATCTGCCGACGTTCCACCTGCCGCAACTCGTCGCGCTCGCGCTCGGCGTCGATCCGACGTTGCTCGGCCTCAAACGCCACGTCGTCTCGGTCGGCCCGATTCTCTCGGCGCACGACTTGGCTCCGATGCACGTCGCTTAGGCCGGCTCGCCGTCCGGCCGCAGCGCGAATGTGCGCCGCGACGTTACAGAACCGGCCCCCGAGTGACGATGACCTCACCATATGCGTCGTCACCACCTGCAGCGAGGATCGTGAACGAACCGTCGGTCCTTACGAAGAGCTTGAGCCTCGGAGAGGTGACGAACCGGGTAACGCTCGAGGTCGACGACCTCTGCCGCCACACGATGATCTTCGGGTCCTCGGGTTCGGGAAAAACCACGCGCGCCTACAATCCGCTCTTGCAGGGCATGATCTCCGACCTCGGCGCGGGCGCCCTCGTGATCGCGGCCAAAACGGAGGCCGTCACCGAGGTCGCCGAAATCGCGCGGCGCGCCGGCCGGACGGCACTGATCGTCCAGCCCGGCAGCGCGACCGGTTTGGAATTGCTATGCGGCAGCCCCGACATCGACGCGATGTACCTGCGCGACACCTACGGCACCGTCGGCGAAGAAGCCAAACAATGGATCGACGCCGCCGTCGCGCGGATGAAAAACGTGCTGCGGATGCTGGCGGCCGCGGGCTCCCAATACTACACCTTCGAACATCTGACGTACTACTGTTTCGATGAGAAGTTCGCCGCGATGATCCGTATCGCGGCGATGGAACGCCTCTGGTCCCTAGCCGGCGACGACGATGAAGCGTGGACGATCCGCGAGGCGATCAGTTACGAGGATACGCGTTTTCTGCAGATGACGCCGGAGACGCGGCGTACGGTGCTGTTCGCCGTGGGGCAGTTGCTCGAACCCTTACGCGACGTCGCGATCGCGAAGACTTTCGCCAGCAAGCGCAATCTCGTGGCGATGGATTCGGTCTTCGATGGAAACGTCATCATTTTGCACGTGCCACGAACTAGGTACGAACGCGCCGCTCAAGCGATCTACACGCTCGCCAAGCGGCGCTTCTTCACCGCCCTCGAGACGCGGCGCTCGAATCCGAACGTCAATCAGAGCCGTCCCGTCGTGTTCGGGATCGACGAATATCAGCTCTGCATCTCGCAATCGGACGTCACGTCGCTTGGGATCATCCGCTCCGCAGGCTGTATGATGCTCGCCACGACACAGGGCGTCTCGTCGCTCTATTCCGTGCTCTCGCCGCGACACGTCGATGCCGCGCTGCAGAACTTCACGCAAAAGATGTTCTTCAAGACCGACGACGACGCGACGCTCTCGCTGCTCGCACGAGCGACCAAATACAACGTCAACTGCGTCGATCCGAGCATTCTGTTTTCGATGACGCGCGACGAAGCGTTCTGCCACCTCACCGCGGGCGATCGCTCGATCGACGCCGTGCTTCAAATGCGCCCGATGTACGTGACGCCGGCCCCGGGTCTGCACTAGCGGCGTTCGCGCGGGCGGCCCGCCGCAGAAAGCTCAAACAACGAGGCGCCCCGATTTACATCGGAACGCCTCGTTGCCCCCTTGCCTCTTACGGACAAGCCTTTTGCGCTTTTGGTCGTCGCTACCGCGGCAACGCTGCGCTCGAGACGATGATAACCGAAGTTATTCCTCAAAGCTATCGGGGCGACGGTAAAGAATGCTTTGCGCGAGCGATCAGCGCGCGCACGCGCGCCACGGGTAGCGCGTAAAAGGTCAGACCGCGCGCTCCGGAGAGCGTTTTCGCCGAGACGAGCGCGTCGACGACGGCGGCTTCGGTCGCCTCCGCGGTCGCCGCGAACAGCCCGTCCATGACGTCGTCCGAGTTTACGAGCGTCGCGGGCACCGGCGCCGCAGGCTCGCGGGCATAGAGGTGCGTCGTGCTAAATGCGACGAGCAGGTCGCCGCTCGATACGTGCGACGTGAGACCCGTGCGCGCGAGTCCGAGCGTCGCTCGCTTCGCAAGCTCGCGCAGTTGCCGTGCGTCGAGGGGCGCGTCCGTGGCGATCGTGACGATAATGCTGCCGTCGGCGGCGCGGCCGTGCGGCCGATACGCCGCGGTGGCGGTCGGCTCGAGCACGCCGCGCAAATCGCGTCCGACGGGGACGCCGTCGATCGTCAATTCGTCGCGCGCGCCGGTGTTCGCGTTGACGAGCACGCCGACGGTGTAGCCGGGCTGACGCACGATGCGCGACGCCGTGCCGATCCCGCCTTTAACGCCGAAGGCGCGCATGCCGGCCCCCGCGCCGACGGCGCCGCGCTCGAACGGTCCCGGCCGCGCGTTGCGCAGCGCCGCGGCCGCATCGGCCGGCGTGACGTGACGGCCC
>CAXUFI010000168.1:0-6033 GCA_964250245.1 uncultured bacterium | reverse complement strand
AAGAGAAAGGTCTCCTGGGGTACGAAGCCGATCGCGGCGCGCAGGTCGGCGAGGTATCCGGGATCGTCCGGATGGATCGTCGCGAGCGGGACGCCGTAGCCGCCGAGTTCGCGCGCGGTCGCGACGAGCCAGGCGTTGAGCTCGGCGGCCATGCCCGGCTTGTGCGCGTAGCTGCAGAAGACGAAACGTTCGACACCCGCCGCGCGCAGGGCCGCCGCGACCGCCTGCGGCTCCGTCGGTTGTGCGTCGAGATCCCAGCGCGTCCGCTCGCCGAACCAGCGCCGGATCGCCGCAAACAACCGCGGCGGATGCAGGTGCGTATGGACGTCGATCACACGCGCTCGTCGCCGGGGCCGGGGATGCGCGAGCCTTCGAAACGTTGCCGCGCGAGTTCGAGCACGACGCCGTAGGCGACGTGTGAGAAATACGCGTTGGCGCGCTCGGAACGCGAATAGCGAGACCACGAGCGGCCGAGTTTGAGCGCGGGGATGAGCACGCGGTCGGAGAGCACGAAGAGGCCGCTGCCGAAAGCGACGCCGCTCGACGCCGTAATCCAGCGCGCGCGCTGCGCGAATACGACGTATGCGGCGGCGAATGCGACGCCGAAGACGTAATGAACGGCGCGCGCGGCGACGTTGGACCCGCGCTCGGAACGCAACGCCGGCACGAACCGGCCCGCGACGCGGACGACCGAAGCGATGCCGTCGACCTCCTCGTCGCGCTCGTCTTCGGGACGGCTGCGCTCGAAGGCGGCGGCCCAGCCGTTCTGCACGAGATCCATGACGAAGGAGGCGGCGATACCGCCGACGACGCTCGCCGCCGTGCGGCGCCGCAATTGTGAGAACAGCACGGGACGCCTTGCTCGAAATCGAAAGCGGTCCCCTTCGCGGCCTGCGCGAACCGTGGCGCCCGATGGCTACGACATACGACGCGATCATCATCGGCGGCGGCCACAACGGCCTCGTCACGGCATGTTATCTCGCCCGCGCGAAGTGGAAGGTGCTCGTCCTCGAACGGCGCCACGTCGTCGGCGGCGCGTGCGTGACCGAAACCGATATTTTTCCCGGTTACAAAGTATCGACGGCGGCCTACGTCAACAGCCTCTTCCGCCCCGAGATCGTCCGCGATCTGCGCCTCGCGGACTACGGCTTCGAGGTTCTCGAACGCAACCCGGCCTCGTTCTCGCCGTTCGCGGACGGCCGCTATCTCATGCTCGGCGGCGAGCGCGGTTCCGACGAAGAGCAGATCGCGAAGTTCAGCTCGCGCGACGCGCGGCGCTTCGGCGAGTACGAACGGATGCTCGAGCGAGTCGCCTCCGTGCTCGAGCCGGCGCTCGTCGCGATCCCGCCGAATCTCGAGCGCACGTCGCTCGGCGATCTGGTCAAGATGGGCCGGCTCGGACTCGATCTCAAAGCGCTCGGCGGCGCGATGGGCGAAGCCGTCGAAGTGCTGACCGGCGCCGCCCGGCCCATCCTCGACCGCTGGTTCGAATCCGAAGAACTCAAAGCCACGCTCGCGACCGACGCCATCATCGGGGCCTTCGCCGCGCCGTCGATGCCCGGCACCGCCTACGTGCTCTTCCATCACGTGATGGGTGAAACCAACGGTAAGAAAGGCGTCTGGAGTTACGTCCGCGGCGGGATGGGCGGGCTCACGCAGGCGCTCGCGCGAGCCGCAACCGATCTCGGCGTCGAGATCCGTACCGGCGCGGAAGTCGAGCGCATCCTCGTCAAGAACGGCAGGGCCGTCGGCGTCGCGCTCGCGAGCGGCGATGAGTACCGCGCGAAAACGGTGGCGAGCAACGTGGATTGCCGGCTGACGTTCGAACGCTTCCTCGATCCCGCGACGTTGCCGCCGGATTTCCTTGCGGAGATCCGGCGCATCGATTACAGCAGCGCTTCGTTAAAAATTAACGTCGCGCTCGAGCGCTTACCGGATTTCACCGCGCACCCGGGCGGCGAAGCCGGTCCGCAGCATCGCGGTACGATTCATTTGTGTCCGGATCAAGATTACATCGAGCGCGGCTTCGACGACGCGAAGTACGGCGCGCCCTCGCGAGAACCCGTCGTCGAGTGCACGATACCGTCGGCCGTCGACCCGACGGTCGCGCCGCCGGGCAAACACCTCATGTCGATGTTCTGCCAATACGCACCCTACAAGCTCAAGAACGGCACGTGGGACGCGGCGGCGAAAGACGCCTTCGCCGATCGCTGTTTCGACGTCGTCGAACGGTATGCGCCGGGCTTTAAACGGACGGTCGAAGCGCGGCAAATCCTCAGTCCGCTCGATATCGAGCAAACGTTTAATTTAACCGGCGGGAACATCTTCGCGGGCGCGATGAGCTTAAGTAATCTCTATGCGTTGCGGCCCGCGCCCGGTTACGCGAATTACAAGACGCCGCTGCGGAACCTATATCTTTGCGGTTCCGCGGCGCATCCCGGCGGCGGCGTAATGGGCGCCGCGGGCTGGAACGCCGCGCGCGTAATGCTTAAAGCGTAACGCGCCGCGCGTGAGAACGAGAATCGTTCTCATGTACGTGCGGTTATTTCGGTCACTATCGGCGACGCGCGTGTGCGGTAGACGCCTCGCGGCCGATGCGCTAATCATGCTGCTCACGCCGCCCGCGACGTTCGTCTTGCCTTGCGCCGCCTAAGCGAAGAGTCGAGCGCGTGATCGAAGCAACGGTTACGGCGCCGCATCGCCGGACTCTGGGCTGGGCGGGCGCCGCGGCGCTCGCCGTGGGCGGCAGCAACCAGAGCTTATTCTTAATCGCGGCGCTCTTCGTCGGACAAGGATCGATCGCGGGGCAAGGGAGCGCGGCGGTGCCGCTCTTAGGAGTCGGGCTGCTGCTCGCATGGGCGGCGGCGCCCGGCTGGACGGAACTCGTTCTCATGTCGCCCGGCCGCGTCGGCGGTATCGCCGCGGTTTGCACGGATGCGTTCCGGCCGTATGCGCTCGTGCTCTCCGCGCTCACGGCCAGCTGCTATTGGTGGGGCTGGGTCCCGACGTGCGGCCTGACGGCACTGCTCGCGGCCTCGGCGATCCATCAATGGTTTTTACCGGCCGTACCCGTCGGCGTTTCGGCGATCGCGATCGTCTGTTCGTTCGCGGCCGTCAACCTTTGCGGCCTCACCGTGACGGCGCGGCTCGCGCTGCCGCTGGCGGCCGTTTCGGGTTCGCTCGCTTTTCTCTCCGCCTTCGTGCCCGTCGTGCTCGGACGCGTCGATTGGCAGCGCGCCGCGAGCTTTCACCTCACCACGCCCTTCGGCGGCTGGTTCGGTACGGCGACGTCGCTGATGGCCGGCCTCTATCTGATCGGCTTCGCGGCTCCGGCGTTCGAAGCGGCGGCCTGTTACGTCGGCGAGATGCGGGAGCCGGCGAAGACCGTGCCGCGGGCGATGCTCGCGAGCGCCGCCGTCGCCGGCCTGTACTTCATCGCGCTGCCCGTCATCTGGCTCGGCGTGCTGGGACCCGGAGCGCTCGGCGGCGAGCTCGCGACCGAACTCGGTCCCGTCTACGCGCCGCTCTTCGGCTCGCTCGCCAAAGCGCTGGCGGCCGCGTTCATGACCTTCAATATGTTGCACGGCACGCTGCAACCGCTCGGCGGGGCGTCGCGAACGCTTTCGCAGCTCTCCGACGACGGCATCTTCCCGCGTTTTCTCGGCCGGCGCCGCCGCAACGGCGCGCCGTGGGCGGCGATCCTCGTTACGGCGGGCGCCGCCATCGCCTTTCTCCTCGTCGGCGACCCGCTGTGGCTCGTCGCCGCGGCAAACTTCACCTATTTACTTTCGATCTGTTTGCCGAGCATCGCCGTCTGGCTGTTGCGGCGCGACGCGCCCGGGGCCGACCGGCCGTTCCGGGCGCCCCGCGGCACCGTCGGGCTCGGGGTCGCCGCGGCCCTAGCCTGGGGCGTCTCGGCCGTACTCGGCTTCGAACAGTTCGGCTTGCCGACGGTCCTGCTCGGACTCGGCTTCGCCTACGCGGGCGCCGTCCTCTACGCGTGGCGGACGCTCGAGGATCGCGGCTTACGAGGCTTGCACGGCATAAAGAACTCGCTGCACCTGCGGCTGACCGTCGCGATGCTGACCGTACTGCTCATCGACGGCGCCGGTTACATCGTCGCGATCTTCAATTTGCCGGCGAAGCACTCCGTGACGGTCGCCGCCTTGCAAGACATCTTCGTCGTGGTCGCGATCCTGACGATCGGCGTCGGCCTCGTGATGCCGGCGATGATCGCGCAAGCCGCGACGCGCGACCTCGCCTCGACCAACACCACGTTGCACGCGCGTTCCGAGGCGTTGCTGCTGGAGATCCGGGAACGCGAACTCGCCGAGCAGCGCCTGCTGCACGTCGCTTCCCACGACGCGTTGACCGGACTCGCGAATCGCGCGCAGTTCATGGAGCGCTTCCGGCATCTGATCTCGCGTCAGCAGCGCCGGAACGACGGCCTGTCGGCCGTGCTCTTCGTCGACCTCGACCGCTTTAAAATCGTCAACGACAGCCTCGGCCACCTCACGGGCGACTTGCTCCTCGTCGCGGTCGCGCGGCGGTTCGAACGCTGCTTGCGCCCGAGCGATACGCTCGCGCGTTTCGGGGGCGACGAGTTTACGATTCTGCTCGAAGAGATCGCCTCCGAAGCAGATGCGGCCGCGTTTGCCGAGCGCCTGCTGAGCACTCTCGCCGAGCCGATCCCCTACCTCGGCGGCGAGATGTTCGCCTCGGCGAGTATCGGCATCGCCATGACGCGCACCGGCTTCGATCTTCCCGAGGACGTGCTGCGCAACGCCGACATCGCCATGTATCGCGCGAAAGAACGCGGCAAAAGGCGCTACGAAATATTCAAACCCGAACTCTTCACGCAAGCCGTGGCGGTGCTGCAGCTCGAGAACGATCTCAAACTCGCCGTGGAACGGCGTGAATTCGTGCTGTTCTACCAGCCGATCGTTTCCATGAGCACGGGCGCTCTGCACGGCTTCGAGGCGCTGGTTCGCTGGCAGCATCCGGTACGCGGTCTGCTCGCACCCGACGCGTTCATCCCCGCCGCCGAAGAGAGCGACGCCATCCTCGTGATCGGGCAACTCGTGCTCGAGGAAGCGTGCCTGCAGGCCCGGACGTGGCAAGACATGTTCGGCCGGCGGCCCGCCCTTACCATCAGCGTGAACGTCTCGGCCAAGCAGTTCTCCGAACCGCGACTGCTCGAGCAAATCGACGCCGCGCTCGCGCGCAACGGACTCGACGGCAGCCACATCGCGCTGGAAATAACCGAGAGCGCGATCATGCGCGACCCCGAGGTCGCGACGGCGACGCTCGTCGCGCTCAATAAACAAGGCATCGAGGTCCACCTCGACGATTTCGGAACCGGCTATTCATCGCTCGGCTATCTGCACCGCTTCCCGATCGATAATTTGAAGATCGACCGCTCGTTCGTGAGCATGGCCGGCCCGAAGGTCGGCAACCCGGACATCATCCGGACGGTGACCTCGCTCGCCCGGAGCCTCTCCATCTCGACCACGGCCGAAGGCGTCGAGACGCAACAACAGTTCGACGAGTTGCGAGCCTTCGGCTGCACGTACGCGCAAGGCTATCTTATTTCGAAGCCGCTGAACTTCGCGGCCACGGGCGCCTTGATCGCCCACTGGCCGCAGGACGCGCCCGATCCGGCCAAATTGCTCAAAAGCCGCTAAACGCGCGCGACGCAGGTAGCAGCGCGCACGTAACTTCACTGCCTAATTATTTTCTGAAGTGAGAGTGACGCAGGAGCGGGTTTTTACCCGGCACGCGGAATGGCAGCCATCCCCTTCGACGCTCGCGAACTACAAGCGGCTCGGCTGCGCTCGAGATCGTCACCGGACGAAGCTTCGGTGCCGAACGTCCTCACGCGCGCGAGCCGGCATTCGTCGCCGGCGTCACGCTTCTGGAGACGATCGCATGCGCCGCTCCGCCGTTCCGCTCTTCGCGCTCTTCGCGCTCTTCGCGTGCGTATGCGCCTCGCCGGCGAACTCCGCCGCGGCCGCGCCGGCGCCGTCTCGGACG
>CAXUFI010000167.1:0-6066 GCA_964250245.1 uncultured bacterium | reverse complement strand
CTCCGGGCGGCGTCTAACGGCGCGTGAGTAACGTCGTTTTAGTCATTGGCGGGTCGGGCGGCATCGGGTCGCAAACGGCGCGCCGGCTCGTCGCCCGCGGCGACCGCGTGGTGCGCGTGGCTCGCGACGGCTCGCGCCTAGAAGAGACCGCGCGCGATATCGGCGCCGCGGGCTATTACACGGGCGACGCGCTCGATCCCGAACGCATCGACGAGATCGTCGGGCTCGTGGAGCAGGAACACGGCGACATCGGCGGCCTCGTCCACGCGGTCGGCAGCATTCTCTTACGGCCGCTGCACGCGCTCTCGCTCGAAGAGTTTCGGGCGTCGCTCGAGATTAACGTGACGAGCGCCTTCATCGTCACGAAAGCCGTCGTGACGAAGATGATGCGCCGCCGCAGCGGAAGCATCGTGCTCTTTTCGACGGTCGCCGCGCAGACGGGTTTGCAGAATCATGAAGCGATCGCGGCCGCGAAAGGTGCGGTCGAAGGGCTGGTGCGCTCGGCCGCGATCTCGTACGCGCGCTACGACGTCCGGGTCAACGCCGTCGCGCCCGCGCTCACGCGAACCGAGTTATCGAAATCGCTCTGGTCCAACGAAGGGACCCTCGCCGCGTCCGTCGCGATGCATCCGCTCGGCCGCATCGGCGAACCCGACGACGTCGCCGCCGCGGCCGCGTTTCTACTCTCCGACGACGCGACCTGGATCACCGGCCAAATTTTCGGCGTCAACGGCGGCCTCGGCGTCGGCAGCGCGCTGCCGCGCATCGCGGCGCACTGACGACACGAGATTAGCGTGCCGTAGAGGTACTCGTTTTCGGAACGGTCGGCAGTTCGTCGTGTTTCCACTCCATCCACGAGCCGTCGTAGACGGCTAGGTTCTCGAAGCCCGCCGCTTGCAGCGCGAAGTACGCGCCGGACGCGGAGACGCCGCTGCCGCAGCTGACGATCGTTCGTTTCGCGCGGTCGAGGCCGGCCGCCGCGACGAGCGCGTCGAGCCGTTCGCGCGGCACGATCCGGCCGCCGTCGGCGTCGTCGAGGAGATCGTTTCCGGAGAGCCGCACGGCGCGCGCGATGTCCGACCGTCGCATCGCATACGTCTTATTGCGTTGCGTTTCGACGAGTTGCGCGTCGCTGCGGCCCTCCGCGATCGCGAGTACGTCTTCGCGCGACGCGCGTAACTCCGGCCGGACGCGCGGCGTGAACGTTCGGAACGAATACTGCGGCACGCGGGTCGTCTGCTCGCCGCCCGCCATCCGGTAGGCCTTATAACCGCCGGTGAGGATGTGCACGGCGTCGTGTCCGTAGTAACGCAGCATCCAGGCGAGCCGCGCGGCGTAGGGCACGTCGCCGTCGTCGTAGGCAACGACCGTCGTCTCGTCACCGATACCGTGCGCGCCGACGACTACCGCGAAACGTTCCGGCGGCGCGACGCGCATCGCATACGGCGTGGCCGGGTCGGCGAGATGATCGGCGTAATCGAGATGAACCGCGCCGGCGATATGTCCGGCCGCGTATTGAACGGCGCCGGGGACGCCGCCGGCAACGCCGTGCGGCATGCTGCGCGTGTCGACGATGCGGACGCCGGCGTCGTCACGATGCTTCCGGAACCATTCGAGGTCGACGAAGAGCGAACTCACGCCGGACGAGCCTCTACTGACCGACGGCGCTACGGAACTGGATGAAAACCGTTCGCGGCTGAACGAACGTATAATTGTTATAGCCCGGGCCGCCGCCGAGCGTCGCGTACGTGTAGCCGCCGTTGTAGATGCCGCCGGTCTGATAGTCATCTTTGTTGGTGACGTTGGTCGAGCCCACGTTCACCGCGAGTCCGTTCTTGAGCGGCACGTCGATCGCCGCGTCGAACTCCGTGAAGCCCGGCTGGCCGAATGAGTTGTTCGCACCGTAACTCGTGCTGCTGAACCGGAACTCGTCCCGATTTCCGAGCGTGTACGTGAGGTCGTTGCGAATCTTCGTGTATGGGTAGGTCGGCAGCTGAACGTTATTGGCCGGCGTGCCGCCGTCGAAGATGCTGCGGCTCGTAACGCCCTCGGCGGTTTGATTGAAAGCGTAATCGCGAAGCAGATCGACGGCCGTATGGAAACCGAGGCCGACCCGAGGCCGGTGCAAGAAGTTCACCTCGACGCCTTCGTTGCGGACGTTCGCCTGATTGCCGTTCTGCGTTACCGAACCGTACGTGGTTCCGCCGAACGTATACGGTGTCTCCGACGTCACGCTCGCGTAGCGATTGAAGATGTTCGTGTAGTAGAGGTCCGCCGACAGAAGCGTATCGCGGTTCAATCGCACGTCCGACCCCAGGTCATAGCCCGACGACGTCTCGGGCCGGAAGTTGCTCGTCGGCAGCGTGATCGAAGATTTCGTCGTCTTCGGCGTATTGATGATCAGCGCGTAGTAGGGCGCCGTGTACGCCGTGCCCCACGAAGCACGAACCGAGACGTTGGGATCGACGCGAAACGTCAGCCCCTCGCGCGGATCGAGCCGGTTGCCGACGTAGCTCGTACTCGAGAGATACTCGCCCGTTTCGAATTGCAGATTCGGCGTGAGTTGAAAGGCGCCGCGCAAGCTGTAATCGATGCTCTGGAAAGAATACAGCGATAACGCGCCGGGGATGCCGGTCGCATAGTTGTAATCTTCGCCGAACGATGCCTGATCGACGTGGCGGTCGAAGCCGAGCGTAACGTTTCCCTGGCGCAGCGGCACCGTATATTGCGCGTCGACACCGTGCAGGACGTCGATCGTGGGTTCGGTATACGGCTCGCCCGGATAGCCGATGTCGTAGTAGTCGGGGAGCCCGGGTGCGATGGCGGGCGAGTTGTTCGGAGTTTGATCGTACGGGCACGAAGGTTCGAAACACGGCGAGAGCGCGTAATTCGCCCGATCCTGCGTCACCGTGCGCGAGACGCTACCCGTGTAGTAGCGCGCGAGCAGCGAACCCGGGCCGACGAGCGTTCGAAACTCACCCGAGTAGACCGGCTCGTTATCGAACTCGGCCGTGTTCGGATACGCCGCGTAATAGTTGATCGCCTGAGTCGTCCCGATGAGCCCGGCGTACGGCGCCGCCGTGTAGTTCGTATAGTAATTGACCGGCGTGACGGCGGGGCAGGCGGTCGTCGATACCTTGCCGTTCGCGTAGATGCAGGGCACGATTTTCGCGTAGACGTTTCCTTCATTGTTGCCGGTCTCATCGAGCGACGTCTGCGTCGAGTATTGCTCGAAGAGCACGGACGTCTGGCGGGAAAAGTTGTAGGCCAGCTTCACGACCTGCGAATCGCTCTCGAAATCCGACGTCGCCGGGTAGCTGAAGTTGACGACGCCGTTATACTTCGTTCCCGGACCGAACACGGAGATCGGATCCGGGGTCACGGGAATGCCGTACGGCTCGTAGTTATTGTCGCCACCATAGAGTTTCTGCGGCGCGAGGTAACCCGGGGTCTGGTAACGCGCGGCGCCGACGAGGATGCCGACCTTCCCGAACGTATCGGAGGCGCGGACGCCGTAATAGTTCGAGTCGAACGAATCGTAACCGACCAGCGCTTGGCCCGAGAACTCGGGCGAGATGTTCGGCGTGCGGAAGTTGACCGTGCCGCCGATGGCGTCTTCGATGGTATTGGGCAGACTGCCGGGACCTTGACTTACTTCGACCGACGACAGCAAGAGCGAGTTGATGAACGTCGTGTTGAAGCCATAAGCGCCGTTGCCGGCGGTATTGACCGGATGCCCGTCGAGAAGAACCTGCGACTCGTAGGGTTGCGCGCCGCGAATCGAAATCGAGGCGTTGGAGCCGGGCTCGTTCGAACCGCCGCCGACGTGATTGATTTCGACGCCGGGGACTTGGTCGAGAACGTTCACGACTTGGGTCTGCCCTTGGTTGACGATGGCTTGCCCGGATACGGTTTGCGCCGCCGCGGCCGTCGTGTTTAACGACGTCGCGCTGCGCACGGCCCGGCCGATCGTCGTGAGCGAAGCGTTGAGCAGAGCGATGGTAACCGTCGCCGGCCGGCCCGCAGCAACGACGACGTTATCGTTGCGCCCGGATTGAAAGCCGGGCGCCGACACGGTCACGCTGTACGTTCCGGGAGCCAGGGATAGCGAAAACGTGCCGTCCGCTTTGCTGACCGTCGTGGCCGACGTCGGCCCGTCGACCGCGACGTTCGCTTTTCCTAGGGGCCGGGACGCGCCGTCGGTTACCGTGCCCGTAATACTGCCGGCGGGTTGCGCCAGCACGCAAGCCGGCACGGCGAACACGGACGCGAGCACAACGGGAAGCAACGTAAATATCGAGAGACATCGGAACTTCAAAGCGACCTTCTCAGCGGGCTGCCGGTGGAGAGACGCAGACAGCATCGAGTTGCCGGTTGGTGATTCCTTTACAACACAGAGTAACGAGGATTAACGACTGGGCCGATCGCGGCACCCGTGCTTGCGGTGCGGCTCGCCTCGATTAGACCGTGACGACCGGCCGGCTCAAGGCGAAGCGTTCCGTTGCATCCGCGACGATATATTTCCCGATGGCGAGCGACGACGTGGCCGCGGGCGACGGCGCGTTCCGAACGTGCACGATCCCCTCGGCGCCTTCGAAGACGAAATCGTCGACCAGCGAGCCGTCGGGCGCCATCGCCTGCGCGCGGACGCCGGCGGGGCCGGTCAAGCAATCTTCGGGCTGCAATTGGGGAATGTAGCGTTGCAGTGCGCCCACGTACGCGCTGCGAACGAGATCGCGGTACATCTCGCCCGCGCCGATCTTCCAAAACTTCGCGGCGATCTTGAAGAAGCCCGGGTACGTCAAGGCATCCCACAGCTCGGGCGGATTGATGTCGAAGAACGAATAGCCTTCCCGCGCGAAAGCGAGCACGGCGTTGGGCCCGAGCCAGATCTCGCCGTTCATGCGCGGCGTGAAATGCACGCCGAGAAACGGAAATTCGGGATCGGGCACCGGGTAGATGTTGCCTCGCACGAGGTACGACTTCTCCGGCTTTAAGATGAGATAGTCGCCGCGGAAGGGCACGATCTTCGGGTCGCGGTCGCCGCCCGTCATTTGGGCCAGCTTATCGGAATAGAGGCCGCCACAGGTGATGACGTACTTCGCCTGGATCTCGCCGTGCGGCGTCGACAGGATGTTGACGCCGTTGCGCCGGGCGATCTTCGTTACTTCATGGCCTAAATAAAAATCGGCGCCCAATTCGCGCGCCTCATCGGCATAGGTCTGGGAGACGAGGCCCCAATCGACGATGCCGGTGACCGGCGAAAAGATCGCCTTGATGCCGCGGCAGTATGGTTCGCGTTCGGCGATGCCGGCGGCGTCGAGCATCTCCAGGCCTTCCACGCCGTTTTTCAGCCCGCGCTCCCAGAGATCTTGCAAGCGGCCGAGTTCGCTCTCTTCCGTCGCGACGATCAGCTTGCCGACTTGTTTGTACTCGATCCCGCGCTTATCGCAGAACTCCCACGCGAGCTTGCGTCCCTCGACGCAAAGCTTCGCTTTGAAGGAACCCGGCTTATAGTAAATGCCCGAATGGATGACGCCGCTGTTACGCCCGGTCTGGTGTTTGTTGAAGCCGTCTTCCTTCTCGACGCCCGCGACCGACAGCCCGGCGAAGCGCAACTTAAGTTCCCGGGTCGTGGCCAGGCCGACGATGCCGCCGCCGACGACCGCGATGTCGTAAATCATGTAACGAACTTTCCTCTAACGAGCGCGACGGCGCTAGTACTTTTCCGGCGCGGCCCTCGCCGCCCGCCGCTCCGCTGCGTTTGCCGCTCGGGCAAGACGCGGGTGGAGTCGGCGGCCTCGAGCGTGAATCTTCGCGCGTGCAAGCTATAGCGAGTCGTCCCCCCTTCACCAACGAAATCGTTCGAGCGTTCGCCGAAGAAGCCGAGGCGCGGGCGATGGAGGCCGCGATCGCCCGGCGGCGTTCGGCCGGCCCCGCGCGCTACCCGGTCGTCATCGGCGGACGGGAACGCGGCGGCGAGCCGCTGACGGAGTCGCGAAATCCGGCCCACCCGGATGAGATCGTCGGCTACGTCGGCGCGGCGGATCGGGCGCTCGCGAGCGA
>CAXUFI010000166.1:0-6087 GCA_964250245.1 uncultured bacterium | reverse complement strand
CCCCTACGCCCGACCCGCACCTTTCACCGACTGGCAAGGCCAGTAACGGGGCGACCCGTCAGGCGACCCGTCAGGTGACCCGTCAGGCGAGCAGCGGCCGCAGCGCGCGCGCGAACGCCGCGAAGCGGCGGTCGGTTTCGGCATTCGACGGCAGGGCCGTGTAGACGACGACGACGTAGCGCCGGCCGCCCGCGAGCGTCAGGATACCGCCGTCGTGCGAACACTCGTCCGTCTCGCCCGTCTTGTGCGCGAATGCGTCGCCCGGCTCCCAGCCGGGCGACAGCTTGTCGTTCCAAAATTGCGCGCCCAGCGCTTCGAGCACCGGGCGCTCCGGCGGCGCGACGGACCGCGCGAGGCGCTCGAACAGCAGCGCCGCGTCGCCCGCGGGATGAACGTTGCGGCCGCGGCTCGCCGGATCGTCGATGAGCGGTAAGGCTCCGCTAAGTTTGCGCCGGACCTTCGTCGCGTTCAGGCCCATCTCCGCGGCGCCGAACGTTAGCAGTTCGCGCCCGGCGGCATCGATGAGGACGTTCGTGGCGACGTTATCGGATCGAGCGATCATCGCCCCGGTCAGGTCGCCGAGGGTCGCCTTCGCGCCGGAAACGAACGGCGACGGAGCGTCGTTCGCGGTCAGATTTCGCGGATGTACCGTGACCGCGTCCTCCCAACGCAGCGTCCGGGCTCGCACGAGCCGCGCCAGGGCCACGGCGATCGGCACTTTGATCATACTCGCCGGATAGATGGGCGCGTACGCGCGCAGGCGTAGCGAGGGTCCGCCGTCGAGCGACGTTAGGACGACGGACGCTCCCCGCAGCCCCGCCTCTTCGACGAGCGCCTCGACGCGCGGTTCCGTCATTGCGTCGTGCAAGCGCGCACTTGCATCCCCGTGCCGCCTATGATAAAGTCCGCGTGCAAGTGCTCACTTGTTCGAACGGCCGGTTTGTCCGGCTAGAAGAATTTGCCATTTCATGACGTTCACGCTTTCGCCGCCCGCTACGCCCGAAGCCCTCGCCGCCCTGCGCGCCGAGGCCGCGCGAGCGCTCGCGGGCGGAGAGCGCTCGCTCCGGGTCGACCTCGGCGAACTTACCGAGCTCGAGACGCCGGTCATCGCGACGCTCATCGCGCTACTGCGCGAGGCCCGCTCGCATGGGGCCGCGGTCGCGCTGCTGGCGAGCCATCCCGCGCTGCTCGACGCGCTGCGGCTGACGGCGCTCGATAAACTTTTTACGATTAGCCCTTCCGGCGCGGTACAATCGAGCGGCGGTCCCGTCAGCGTCGGGGGGCCGCATCTTAGACGCGGCCGGCGCCGTCTCGTGGCGGTCTTGGTCGGCGTGCTGGTCGGCATCTTCGTCAGCCGTGCCTCGGCCGCACCGGAGACGGCTCCCGCAGCGATCGTTTCGAACTTGATCGCGCAGAACGCCGCCATGCAATCGTATCAAGCCGAGGTGAAGGTCGACGTCCGCTTGCGCAGTTTCCCCTACGTCGCGCAGCATTTAGACGGCACGACCTATTTCAAGCGCCCCGATAGTTTCGAAGTCGTATTCGAGAGCGTGCCGGGCTATGCGAAAGGCTTCGAACGGCTGTACTCCGACATCGGCGATCCGACGAGCTGGCTGCAGCATTTCGACGTCTCGCTAGCGGGACGACGCTTCGTAGGAGGTCATAGCGACCTCGTGCTGCGGCTCGTGCAACGCGTGCGGGGCATGATCGACCATGAAGACGTCGCGGTCGATCCTGCGACGTGGCAGATCGACGAGATCGACTGGCACTACTATAACGGCGGCGTGATCGCCATGTCGCAGGAGTATCAGTCGGTCGGCGGTTTTACGGTGCTCGCGAAGCAGCACGCGACCATTCACATCCCCTTCGTACACGCCGCCGCGGAAGCGACGTACGGCGATTACCGGACCAACGTCGCGATCGACGATAGCGTCTTCACGCGCGAAAAGCATTGATACCGGCGACGCACGTCGAGCCCAAGGGCGACGAAACGAAAGGCGATGCGCTCTGCACGCGAGCGCGCATCCTCGCGGCGACGCGGCTACTCTATGCGAATAAGGGGAGTCGCGGTACGACGACGCGCGAAGTCGCGGACCGCGCCGAAGTCAACGAGGCGACCGTCTTCCGGCACTTCGGCACGAAGCAGCAACTCCTCGCAGCGATGCTCGATCACTTCAATAGCGATTCGAGCTTGGCGGAAACCTTTAACGGTCTGCGGCGTTACTCGACCGTCGACGAGCAGCTCAATGCTTTGGGACGCTCCGCCGTCGAGGCGCTGCGGCGCAAGCAAGATCTCATGCGGATCGCCATGGGCGAGGAAATGGCAAATCCGGAGAGCACCACGTGCGTGTGGCGCATCCCGACGGAAGTTCGTTTACGGGTCAGCTCGTTCTTCGGGGAGAAGGTGGCTGCCGGTGAACTACGCGGCGATCCGGACTTGCTCGGCCGAACGTTTATGTCCTTATTCTTCTCGTACGTCATGGCCGGTACGCTTTGGGCGGAACTCGGCGAGACGCCGCAGGAACAGATCGTAGCATCGATGGTCGACATCTTCTTAAATGGAGCGCGAGCGGTTTAGCATGGAAGGCACACGACAGAGTGCGACGCCCGTGGCGCCCGCGGCGCCGGGCGCACGGGGCAACGCCGATTCCGAGGCTCGTTCGCGCAGCGGGCCGAGTCCCGTCGTCCGTCTGCTGCTCATCGGCCTCGGTATCGTGGCCCTGCTCGTGGTCATCGTGCTTGCCATTCGCTACCTCGCTTACGCTACGGCGCACGAATCGACGGACGACGCGACGATCGACGCGGACGAAGTTCAAGTGACGAGCAAGATCGCGGAACGCGTCAACAGCATTCACGTCGATACGAATCAGCACGTTCGGCGCGGCGAACTGCTGATCTCGCTCGACGACGTCGACGAAGGCAATCGCTACGCGCAGGCCGCGGCCGCCGTAGCCGCGCAGCGCGCGACCGCCGCCGCCGCGCAAGCCAACGTAACGTTGACGCGCGCCACGCAGAGCGCGCAGAACGTCGAGAACGTCGGCACGATCGACGAAGCCCGAGCCGGCATCACGAGCGCCGCCGCGCAGGCGCAAGCATCGTCCGGGCAGATATCCGTCGCGATCGCGGCGGTCGATACCGCGCGCGCGCAACTCCGGGCGGCGCAAGACGCGTTGCCGGGTGCGTTGCAGCAATTACGTAAAGCCGACGCCGACCTGCGCCGGACGGAGTCGCTGGTTCGCACCGGGGACGTGCCGCAGACGCAACTCGACGCCGACCAGGCGACGGAAGCCCAAGCGCGCTCGTCGTATTCGCAAGCACGGGCCAATATCGCGGCCGAACAGGCAAACTTGCAGCAAGCCCAGCAGAAGTTGGACGCGCAGCGATATACGACGTCGGGTCAGGAAGCGCAGATCGGCGTCTCGCAGGCTCAACTGACGACGGCGCAAGGTAAGTATCAGGAAAGCAGTGCGCCGAGCCGTGTCACCGCCGAGGAAGCGACGGCGCAAGCGCAGAGCGCGCAGGTCGGTTCGTTGCTCGCGCAATTGAAAACGGCGCGAGATAACCTCGGCTACACGCGCATCATTTCGCCGATCACCGGTTACGTCGGACAGAAAAACGTGGAGATCGGAGCGGTCGTTTCGCCCGGCGAGTCGTTGCTGACCTTAATACCGTCCAGCGACATTTACATCACGGCGAATTACAAAGAGACGCAGATCGGCCGCATGCACGTCAACGACGAAGTGGACATCAGCGTCGATGCGTACAAAGGCGTGAAGTTCGTCGGTCACGTCGATAACCTCTCGCCCGCCTCGCAGAACAAGTTCAGCCTCGTGCCCGCTCAGAACGCGACCGGCAATTTCGTCAAGGTCACGCAGCGGCTGCCCGTCCGGATTCTCTTCGATCACCCCGATCCGAAGTATCCGCTACGGCCCGGGCTGTCGGTCGAAGCCTCCGTTAAGGTGAAATAGGAAGAAGATACGAACTTCGTGATTGAACTCGTGACGCTTACGCTCGCGATGCTGTCGCGCGCCGGAGATCCGGTCGCAGGCGCCGCGGCGACGGCGGCACCGGTTGCGAGCACGCCCGCGCCGGCGCCGATCGCTACGGCGAGTCCGGGATTGATCGCGCCGTCCGTCCCGATCCAGGCGAAAAATCTCGTCTTACCGCCGGCGCCCGCGCTGTCGACCATCGCACCCTCAGCCACCGCGCCGCCGTCCGGCGCGATCGTCGGCGTCGACGAACCCTTCGTCGGAATTTCGCTGCAAGACGCGATCGGCATGGCGCTCGCGCACAATACCGATCTCGCCGTCTCGCAGTCGAACCGGCGCGTCGCCGCGTATCAGATCGTCTCGGCGGCGGGCGCTTACGAATTGCAACTGCAGATTCAGCCGTCGTATTCGTTCACGCAAGTGCCGTCGCTCTCGGCGCTGAACACGGGTCCTAACGGAACCGCGGCCCAGACCGCTACCGCCGGCGCCCGGGTGGGCGTTTCGGGCCTAACGCAGAGTGGTGGCCGCCTCTCCGCCTTTACTTCGGCGCAACGCGTCGATAATGACACGCTCTACGATAGCTACAACCCGTACTACGAAACGGCGTTCGAGCTCATGTACACGCAACCGCTCGCAAGGGGGCGGGCGATCGACGACGTGCGCGAGCAGATTCAACTCTCGCGGATCAATTCCGATCAGGCGAGCGATAGTGCGTTGCTCACGGCCTCGAACACGATCGATAACGTTACGGTAGCCTACGATAATCTCGTCGCCGCTTGGAAGAACGTCGCGATCGAAGAGGACGCGCTTCGGCAAGCGCAAGCGCAAGCCGAATCCGACGCGCGGCAGGCGCGGGGCGGCCGGTCCGCTCCGGTCGACGTCATTCAATCCAATCAACAGGTCAGCGAGTTCCAATACAACGTCTTCTCCGCGATTCAGAGCGTGGCGAGCGGCCAGAACTCGCTCAAGCAGCTCATCGTGAGCGACCCGGGCGATGCCGTTTGGGTCGCGAACCTCGTTCCGACGACGCCGGTCGGCACGACGCTCCCGGAGCCGGCGCTCGACGACGTGCTGGTCGCGGCGCTCAAAAATCGACCCGAAGTCGCGCAGTTGCGCGATAACCTGCGCGCTCAAGACGTGCGCGTCGCCTTCGATAAGGACCAGACGCGGCCGCAGATCGATCTCAACCTCGGCGTCACCGAAAACGGCTTCGCCGGCGCGCCGGAAAATTTGCAAGGGACGCCGCTCTTCTCGGTGATCGGCGATCAAATCGCGGCGATCAACGGCTTGATCGCCCGTACGAACGCGCTGACGCCGGGCTTGCCGCCGCTGGTGCCGATCTCCGCCGGCGGACTGACGTCACCGCTGCTGCCCAACAGCGTCGGCAACATCGGAACCTCGTATAAGAGCGCGTTGCTCGGGCAGTACCCGCAATACCAAATCTCGGCGACGATCGGCTTCCCGCTGAGCAACAAGGTAGCGCAGGCGAATTACCAAGCCTCGGTCGAGTCGCGCGCGCAGCTCATCACGCAGGAAGTCGCGCTGTTGCAACGGCTCCAAGTCGAGTCGCGCAATGCGGTGCAGTCCTACCGGTCGGCGGTCGCGCGTCTGACGGCCGCCACGTCGGCACGTCAATCGGCTCAGCAAGTCGCGGATAGCGAGCTGCGCCGCTACCGCGCCGGCGTGTCGACGACGTACTTCGTACTCCAGCGGCAAGTCATGCTCGCCAACGAGCGCAACCGCGAATTACAAGCGCAAACCGACGTGCAAAACGCGCTCGTCGAACTCGACCGGGTCACCGGCGCCATCCTTTCCAAGAACAACGTCGACGTGAGCGCGCTCGGCGCGGCGCCGCACGGGCCGGTGCCCGACCTCCTGAAAAAATGAGTGCCCGGCAGGTGTGGAGGGCCTACCTTCCGGGTACCTCTTGAGCACACCAAGGAGGACGATGAAGGTGAAGATGCAGGGACTAGCGATGATTGCGGTGCTGGGCGGTCTGGCCGCGGCGCCGCTAGCGGCAGCGGCCGATCCGCCGGCCGTAGCGGCCCCGGGAATTCCGGCGCCGTTCATAGGCGCGCCGACGAACGATAACCCGAAC
>CAXUFI010000165.1:0-6106 GCA_964250245.1 uncultured bacterium | reverse complement strand
AGGGTAACGACGTTCGCTTCGACGTCTCGCCCGCACTCATCCATCCGCAGATCACGCTCTTGGGCTCGTGGGTGACGTCGTTGCCGCACATGGAGGAGCTCGTCGAACGGCTCGCGCGCTGGGGGCTGCATCCGGAAGAGACGGTGACCCACCGCTTTACGCTCGAAGAGGCCGCCGAGGCGTACCGCACGGCCGACGAAGGCCGCAGCGGGAAAGTAGTGATCGTGGCGGGCGACGGCGACGGCCACGGCCACGGCCACGGCCACGGCCCGAGTTACAGGGACTAGGGCGCCGCAACCCGTAACGAAGGTGCGCCTGGCATGGGTAGGTGGCCGAGTGGTTAAAGGCGACAGACTGTAAATCTGTTCCGCTCAGCGGTACGCTGGTTCGAATCCAGCCCTGCCCACCAAGCGCGGGCGTTGCATAATGGTAATGCCCTTGCCTTCCAAGCAAGAGTCGCGGGTTCGATTCCCGCCGCCCGCTCCAAAATTCGTTCCGGCGGCCCGATGAACGGAAGGCCTACGCGGCCGGAGCGCCCGCGCCGGCGCCGCCGGGCTCCTTGCACGGCTTTGGCGATTCCCATATAATTACGTGGCAACAAGTGTTGGGAGCTTCGTAAGGGGGTCGCATGCGGCTGGCGTCCGTGGCCGTTACGTTACTCGCGATGTCGATGCTGTCGCCCGGCGCGCGCGCTGCCACGACGGGCGTTCCGACCGTGGCGGTGGTCGGCGATCGAGCGGGCCAGCAAGACGCCTCCGAGCTCTCGGATGCGCTGACCGACGCGCTCGTAGAACGCAAAGACGCGCGGGTCATCGATCGCGCGCATCTCAAGGAGTTGCTCGACGCGCGAACGACGTCGGCGGATGGCCAAGTAACGCCGGATACGGAGATGCAAGTCGGTCGCACCCTCGGCGTCAACTACCTTCTCGTCGTGCGTCTAAACGCGCTGCGCGGAACTCCCGGCCATGGTTTGAGTACCGCCCGCCTGCCGTTCGCCGGGATCCCCGTTCCCTTGCAGCTGCCGGAAAGCGCGAAGGCTTCGATTACCGATAGCGTCGACGTTATCGATGTAAACTCGAGTCAGATCGTCCAAACGCTTAAAGACGACCGCTCCGGGGATGCCGGCACCGACGGGCGTACCGCCCTGATCCGCGAGTCGGCGTCGGCGCTCGCCGAGAAACTGGAAATCGCTCGCCCGAGCGCGACGGCTCTCGCGCCGAAGGCGTCCGGGCAGATCCTGGACGTCAGCGGCGGTACGGTTACGCTCTCGCTCAGCAGCGGTAACGGCATTCATGAGGGCGACGTGGTCGACGTTCTCGAGCCGCACGCGATCTCGACGCCGAGCGGTAGGGTCATTCACACGCTCGTTAAGCGCGGTACGCTGCAAATCGTGCAGGTCGAATCGGATTACTCAATCGCTAAACCGATCGGCGGCTTTCATGCCGTCAAATTGGAAACCGTTCGTCTCGCCGATCAGTGAGCGCGCGGGCGATCGCTTTTCTCGCCATTTTTGCGACGTGCTGCGGCGCGAGTGCTCGGGCCGCCGGCCCGCCGCGCTGGGCGGTCGTCGTGATGACGGGCGAGGGCGCAACGCAGCGTGAGGCCGACGAATTCGCGGCCCGAGTCACCGGCAATCTGCTTAAGAGCGGTCACGTGGGCATCGTCAATCGCGAGCATCTCCGGGACGTTATGGAAGAGCAGCGATTCTCGCACTCGCAATTCGCCGATCCGTCGACGGCCGCGGCGCTCGGCAGAATCGTCGGCGCCTCCGACATTCTGTACGTCGAGCTGAGCATGGATGACAGCTCGACGAGCGGACCGTTCGTCTCGGCGCACCATCTCGACGCGAGCGCCTCATTCACCCTAGTCGCCGTAACGACGGCTGCGGTAACGAAGTCCGGCGTGGCCCAAGGAGCCGGCGAACGCGACGTCACGACCGGAGCCTCAACGAGCGATTCGCCGTTGTCGCTCCAGGGCGAGGCGATCTCGGCTTGCGCCGACGACCTGCTGACGCAGCTCATCTGAGGAACCGGCGAAACGGGACCGGTGCGGGCGGGCGGAACGCCGGCGGGCGCCCTTGAAGTTGGGCCTGACTCGGCGAGCGGCGCCCTTGTAGCTCAGTGGTAGAGCACGTCATTGGTAATGACGAGGTCGTGGGTTCAATCCCCACCGAGGGCTTCAGCGCGACGCCGTCGTGCCGGAGCGCGGCCGGTGTTTGCGCTCACACCCTCCCGGGCGGGCAATCCGGCGCTCATAGCCGCGAGCATGGCCGACGAACTAGGGTGCATGAAGGTTCGCCTGGCGGCGTGGTTCACGTTCGGCCAGGGTAAATTCGAGAGCAAGCTTTCGCGTATCGAGTGGCTGAGCCGCCTCGCCTCGATCCTATTGACGGCGGTGCTCGTTCTTTCGACCGCTTTCGTCTTCGAGACGGCGAAGCTTACGAGCGACGTCGCCGGCCGCGTCAACATGGTTCGCTCCCTAACGGAAAATCTGCGGGCGGCGCAATTCGAGATGGCACGCGAACAGTCGCTCGAACGTGAGTACCGCCTATCGCCCGAAGGCTTGACGTTCGTGGCGCATCGCACGGCGGCCGCGAACCTCGCCGCCGCTATGCAGGCCGTGCGAGCGCAGAGCGATCCGGACGGCCGGCTGATGGTCGACCGGATTCTGGCGGAGCAACGCTCGTATCTAACGGCGACTCGGCGACTGTTCGTCGCCACGAACCGTGCGGATGCGCAACTGGTCGTGGCGATCGCGCGCGATCAGGTGGATCCGATCTACGACGATATCGTTGCCGGGATCGAAGATCTGGCGAAGCACCAAGCGGCGATTGCGGATGAGGCGATCCGGCAATTCAAAAGTGCGCAACGGCGGGTGATCGACATTTCGGTTATCCTCTCGCTCGTCGGCATCGTCTCGCTCGGCTGTTTTCTGGGCATCGTCGGCACCTATCGGGGCCGGCTCGAGAAGACGCATGAAGCCGAACTCAAGCGATTGGAAAACACGGCGTTGCTCGACGCGCTGACCGGCATCGGAAACCATCGCGCCTTCCGGCAAGATTTATTGCGCGAACTCTCGCGAGCGGAGCGGCATCAGGAAGCGTTGACCCTCGCTCTGCTCGACGTGGACGACTTCAAGATCGTTAACGACCGCGACGGCCACTTGCACGGCGACCGCGTGCTCGCGAGCCTCGCGGAGCTGCTCACGACACTGCGAGCCGAGGACCGCGCCTACCGCGTCGGCGGCGACGAGTTCGCGATCATCTTACCGCAAACTTCGGCGGAAGCCGCACGGCACACGATCGCGCGTTTGCAAACCGGCGTCGCCGCGTCCTTATTCGGAAACACGATCAGTATCGGTATCGCCACGATCGGCGGGGACGCGTACGATATGGAGACGTTGCAGTCGCAGGCCGACGCTGCGATGTATGCGGCGAAGCGTTCGGGCCGCAATACCATCATCGCGTTCGACGAATCGCTCTCCGGCCAGTGGCTGTTGTCGCCGACGAAAATTCACAGCTTGCGCCAATTGATCGCCACGCGGGCGGTAACCATTCTCTTTCAGCCGATTTGGGATATGCAGCGCTGCCGGATCCTCGCGTACGAGGCGCTCGCCCGGCCCGATCCCGCCTTCGGCTTCGCCGGCCCGCAAGATGCCTTCGACTTGGCGGAACGCACCGGACGCGCGCACGAACTCGACGCCGTTTGCCGTAGCGCCGCGCTCGCGGCGGCGGTCACGTTGCCGTCCGACGCGCTGCTGTTCCTTAACGTATCGCCGCAATCGCTCGACTACGGCCGGCTCGCGCCGGCCGACCTCTTGGCCGCGGTCCGTGCCGTCGGCATGACGCCGCAGCGCGTCGTCATCGAAATCACCGAACGTTCGATCACGCAGGTCGATGCCGTTATCGCGGCCGCTTTGGACCTGCAGCAGCACGGGTTCCGGCTCGCGCTCGACGATACCGGAGCCGGCAACTCGGGGCTCGAGATGCTCAGCCGGTTACCGCTCGATTTCGTGAAGATCGATCGCGAGGTCATCGTGAAAGGACTCGTCGACCGCAAAGCGCGCGGCGTCGTCGCGGGGATCGTGGCGATCGCGAAGGCGACGGGCGCGTACGTCATCGCCGAAGGGATCGAGACGACGGAGATGCTCGAATTCGTATGCGGTAGCGTCTCGAAAGAAATAGACGTGAGCCCGGGCATTCACGGCGTGCAGGGCTATCTGCTGCGGCGGCCGTTGCCGACGTTTCTCGAAGCGGCCGAGACCGACGACGTGGCCGCGCTGCTGCGGGAGTTCACCGGCGACTGCCGTCCGGCTCCGCTCTCGCCGCCCGCCGATTCGCATCTCGTCGGGTAGCATGTGGCCGGCGGCACCGTACCGGAGATGCGGGTATATCGTCGGAAGTTCGCTCCCCAGATCGGCTAGTTTATCGTGCTCCGTTCCGAACCCGCGCGACTCGACCGTCCGGTCATCTTCTGTCTGCACTATCTCGCCGGGAGCGCGCGAGAGTGGACGCGCGTCGCCGAACTGGTCCGCGGCGCGCGCTGCATACCCGTCGACCTCCCGGGTTTCGGCGCGGCCGCCGGCGAGCCGGGCTTCTCGGTAGCGGAGATGGCCGCGTACGTCGGCGGCGTAATCCGCCGTGAAGCGCCCGAGCGCTGGCTCCTCGCAGGTCATAGCATGGGTGCGAAAGTGGCCGCGGTGCTGGCACGCAGCGCCGAAGACGGCGCGCCGGGCCTCGCGGGGCTCGAAGGTCTCGTGCTGCTGGCCGGTTCGCCGCCCGGTCCCGAACCGATCCCCGGCGAGCAGCGTGAAGCGATGCTCGGCTCGTTTGCGGGCGACGCGGAAGCGAACCGGGCCGACGCCCAGCGCTACGTACGGCAGAACGGCGGCGACGATGTCGATGCGGCCTCGGCGGAACTCGCCGTCGCCGACGCGTTGCGGATGAACCGGGCGGCGTGGACGGCATGGTTGCAGTACGGCAGCCGCGAGGACTGGTCGGAGCGGGTGGGCCGTTTGCAAACGCCGGCGCTCGTGATCGCCGGGGGAGCCGATGCGAACCTCGGGCCCGCCGCGCAACAAGCGCTGACGGCGCCGCATTTCGCGCGCGTTCGGTGCCTGACGCTCTCCGGCGCGAAACACTTGCTGCCGCTCGAACGTCCGCAGGACGTTGCTCGCTCGATCGACGAGCACCTCAATGCCATCGCTCGGGAACGGGAGCGCGCCGAGGCGAATGAGGCGGCCTACCGGGAGCTTATCGCGTCGGCGCGCGTGAGCACCGGCACGCGGCAAGCCCTCGTCGCCCGGCTCGAACCCGACGATCCGGCGTACGCGCCCGTCGCGCTCGACCCGGAAGCGCTTGCGGTCTTGCGAGCCGTCGTCGCTCGCGTGCTTCCCCAGCACGGCGGGTCGCGCATCGATCTCGCCGCCCGCATCGACGCGCAGCTCGCCGCGGGACCCGGTGACGGTTGGCGGTTCGCGGCACTGCCGCCCGACGCGCAAGCCTATCGCGCCGGCCTCGGCACCTTACGTGATGAAGCTCGCAAACGGCACGGGCAGGACTTCGCGGACCTCGACGGCCTCCGCCAGGACGAACTGTTGGCCCTCGCCGCGAGCGGCGGACTCGGCGTCGCGGCGAGCCCGCCGGACCGCTTGAACGCCGCGCAGATGCGTGCGTGGTTCGAAGACGTGCGCGGCGACGCCGTCAAGCTGTACCTCGCTCATCCGGCCACGCTCGCTCGCATCGGCTACAGCGGCATCGCCTACGGGGGCGACGGCGAACCGAAGAGCGGGTTCGCGCGCGTCGGCGCCGGCGAGCGGGAGAGCTGGGAGCCGTCCGCGCTCCACGACGTGCGCGCCGCCGGCGCGCCGCCGTCGAAGTAGCGCGATGGATCTCGCGCAGATGAAGCGTTACCGCGAAAGCGAGACGGTCGATGCCGTCGTCATCGGCACCGGCGCCGGCGGGTCGCCCATCCTCGCCAAGCTCGCCGCCGGCCGCGACAAGCCGCGCGGCTTCGCCATCCTCGGCGACGATGCCGCCACCCTCTTGGCCCCCGAACCCGTCACCCTCCTGCCAGGCGTAGGCCCCGCCCAGGCGCGCCGCCTCGCC
>CAXUFI010000164.1:0-6109 GCA_964250245.1 uncultured bacterium | reverse complement strand
CTTGGGCGCAGTGCGGCGACGTCGATGCGAAGGTTACGACCGCGAAGGTTCATAGCGGAAAATACGGCGAATTCGGCGGCACGCTTACGGGCGGCGAACCGAACGGTGACGCGGGGCTCTGCGAAGCGGTCACGATTCCGGCGCACGGCACGCTTTCGTTCTGGGTCGATCAGGATTCGACCGAACCCGACGCTTCCTTCGCCTGGCAGTCGGCGCAGTTTCTCGATGCCGACGGCTACACCGTCCAGTCCCTCTACCAGACCGTCGACAATACCGGCGGCTGGAAGAAGCTTACCTACGACGTCGCTTCGCTCGCCGGGCGGAAGCTCTATCTTTATTTCGGCGTGCACGGCGACGGTTACGGCGCGTACCACACCGCTCAATACGTCGACGACGTAAGCCTGACGGGCGCTGCCGCGAAGCCGGCGCCGACGGCCAAGCCCACCGCGAAACCGACGGCGAAGCCCACCGCGAAACCGACGGCGAAGCCCACCGCCAAGCCGACGGCGAAGCCCACCGCCAAGCCGACGACTTCGCCGACGCCGGGTGGCGGCACGCCCGTGAGCGGACCGTTGTACGGCCCCGACGGCGGTTACGGACCGCTCGCCACGGCGAAAGGCTACGACCTCCCGGTGCAGCATGGGTTCAACGGTCATGGCCGCGCGGCGGGCGTCATCATCTGGGCGGATTACCTAGCGAGCGACATCACGGGCTATGAGAAAGAGTGGGGCATCGCGCGCACCGGAACGACGTATAAAGTCGCTATCGACGGCGGCGCGACGTTCGATAGCGACGGGAGCGATCCGACCAACGGCTCCGTCGAAGCCGAGCTCGACGTCGAGACGATCGCCGGCAATGCCCCGGGTGCGAACATCTACGTCTACGAATTCCCCTCGCCGACCGACCAGGATGTCGAAGATGCGTACAACGCCGCGGTCTCCGCGAACCTCGTCGACGTGTTGAATTCGAGCTTCGGCGGTTGCGAACTCGACGACACGCAGTTCGCCACGGCATCGAATCAAATCGCGCTGCAAGGCGCCGCCAAAGGGATAACGTTCGTCGCTTCGGCGGGCGACACGGGCTCGAACGAGTGCGAGACCGACATCAATCCGGAGGGCGTCTCCTCGCCGGCGGGCGATCCGGAGTTCGTCTCGGTCGGCGGCACGTCGCTCCGGGTCGATGCGAGCGGCGCGTGGAGTTCGGAGTCGGTGTGGAATTCGAACGGCGGCGCGGGCGGCGGCGGCGTTTCGACGTTCTTTCCGCTGCCGTCGTATCAGAAGGGCGTAGCGGGCGTCGTCACGAGCGGACGTAACTCGCCGGACATCTCGCTCTCCGCCGATCCGAGTTACGGAGCGTCGTTTTACTTTAACGGCACGTGGGCGGGTCCGCTCGGCGGCACGTCGTGGGCTTCACCGATCTTCAGCGCGTACCTCACCGAAGTCGCGCAGGAGCGCGGCGCGCGCGCCGGCTTCGTAACGCCCACGCTCTACAGCATCTACACGGGGACGGGCGAGACGTACTACCACGACATTACGGCCGGCAATAACTTCGGTTACGCGGCGAAGACCGGTTACGATCAGGCTTCCGGGATCGGCTCGCTGCGCAGCGGCCTCGGCTTCGCGGCTAAGCTACCTTAAAGATAGCGGGCGATACCGAGAACGTTGCCGGCGGGGTCGGCGATGAAGGCGAGCTCGCAAACGCTCGGAATCGTCATCGGCTCCAAGAGGACGCGACCGCCGAGTTCGACGGCGGCGCGCAGCGTGGCGGCGACGTCGTCGACGGCGACCGTGCATTCGAACCCGATCGTGCGCGTGCCGTCGACGAGTTCGCGGCGTTCCTGTAACGCCGCCACGAGCGCCGGCGCGCTCGGCGTCTCGACGCGAGAGAAGCCCGGCGCTCCCCAGGGCGTAAAGTTCCAGCCGAATAGCGTATTGTAGAACGTACGGCTCGCCGCGGTATCGTCGGCGTTGATTGCGACGTGCGCGATCGCGCCATGGGGAAGAGGGGGCCGGGCACTCATGCCGGCCTCCTTCGCCGAACGTCTTAGCGTACCGTTACGGCTTCGTAACTTACGTTTCCGAAGCGGTCCGCGACCGCGAGCGAGGTGCCGCCGCGTCCGATCGGGGTGACCTTGAAGACGCCGTTCGCCGACGAAGCCGAAACGACGGCGACCGCCGGGTTGCCGCTCTTCGCGCTCCATGGCCCCGCGTAGCGCGTTTCCCGGATCGTAAACGAGGCGGCCTGGGCCATCGTCAACGTGACACCGGACGGTTGCAGCGTCTGAACGTGCTGGATATATGCGCCGAAACTAGTCGTGTAATTATCGAATCCGGTAAAGAAGTAGACGTTGTCGTCGGGGCCGATCGTCAGGCTCCCCCCCGAAAAGCTTCGATAATTCGCATCCGGTATAGTAATCGGACCGAGGAACGAGTTGCTCCCGACTTCGTACTCGTAGAGTGCGGTACCCAGCCCTTCTATCCAGATATTCCCCTCGTGATCAACCGCTATATTATTCGGATAGATTTCGGGCTTTAAAAGAATGTTCTTAATCGCGCCGCCGCTTGGCGCGATGCTGGCGAAGGTACGGATGAAGCTACCGGTCGCCGACGGAGTCAGCGCGCTGAAATACACCGAGCCGTTCGTCGAAGCGAGAGCGATGTCGGCCAAATCAGCGTTCGCAGGAAAGAACGTTATCGAGCCGTTACGTTCCACGCGTCCGATGCCGCCGGGATGCGGGATGCCGAAATACAGCTTACCGTCGCTCCCGAACGTGAGCGGAAGCGGCGCTTGCGGCGACGACGAGTACGGTAGCGGTCGGGTCGCCACGACACCTTTTTCGTCGATCCGAAACACGAGCGCCTTGCCGGAGCCGTTTTGTCCGGTCCCATAGATGTTCCCGTCGGGCCCGACTGCTAGAGCTTCGCCGGTGTTTCCCTTTCCAAGGGCATAGTTCCGGATAACATCGCCGTAAAGGTTAATGTTGGAGACGGCGTTGCCCGTCACCGTCCAGAAGGAGTTGCGAGCGTAAATGAGCTGCTGAGCATTATAGACATCGTCGCTCGCCGCGACGTTAGGAGCGAAGGCGAACGTGCCGGCAGGCGAGACGCGGAAGGCCCTACCTGATCGGTAAGGCCGTTCGTACTTATATAGTACGCGTTGCCGGCCGGGTCGAACGCGACGTTCCTCGTCGCCCCGCCCGTGCACACAGGGTAGCCCGGCAACTGGAACAGAACGAAATGTTACCGTTTCGACGATGTTCGGGCGCCCGGATGCCGCGGAGACGACGGGCGAGGCCGCGCGAAACGGTAACGGCGTGGCCGCTAAAAGCACGGCGCAAAAAGTCAGCGCTTCATACATGCGAACTTCGGTCCCCGCGGTCGCAATCGCGCCAACCGCACTTCCTCGAACGATGCGATCGCTCCCGCGTGAAAAAAAGGGCAAGGTCGGCGGCAAACGTCGCCGCCCCCTCGCGCGCGGCTTCCCAGCGTTTTCTATGGCGGGTGTGTAAGAATCGCCCGGCATGATCCGGCCGTTCCGTCCGTCGCTGTCGGCGCTCGTCAGCTGCGCTTGGCTCTTCGTCTGCGCCGCTCCGGCGGCCGCGCAAAGCGACACCGGCGAGATCCTCATTACCGTCGTGGATGCCAGGACGGGGAGCCCGCTCGCCGATGCGCGGACGATCCTCATCGGACCGCAGACCGCGAGTTCCTTAACGACGAAGGCGGGCGCGATCCACTATACGGACGTGCCGACCGGCATCTACCGCGTCCGCGTGGTGAAGTCCGGTTTCGATTCGGGCGCCTCCAAGGAGTTCGACGTGCTCGACGGCCGCTCGGTCAGCGTCCGCGTCGGGCTCTCGACGTCGACCGGCGGCCTGAAGATCATCGGCTCCGTAACCGCGCGCTCCAACGTCTCCGTGAGCACGAGCGACGTTTCTGAAAACAGTCCGGTGCGGCGGATCTCCAACTCGTTGACCGACGCGCTCGACACGATCGCGGGCGTTACGGTGACGCAGGACGCCACCGATCCGACGAGCCCCGTAACCGTCTCGCTCACGAATCACGACGAATCGCAGACCGCGATTACGCTCGACGGCATCCCGCTCTCGGCGCCCGGCACGTCGGCGAACCTGCGCGCCATCGGCACCGATCTCTTTAGCGGCTCGAGCGTCAGCACGTCGCCGAGTGCGGGCGCGCTCGGCGGCGGCGTGAACTTCCGCACGTTGCAACCGACGCAGGCGCTGCAAATCCACTCGAGCGGTACGACGGGCACCTTCGATCGCTCCAATTACGCGCTCGCCGCGACCGGTAGCGTCGATTCGCTCGGCTTCGCAGTTGCGCACACATGGCGCGGCAGCAACAGTCCGCTCACGTTTCGCGATTACGAAGATCAGAGCGGGCTCACGTATCCGCACGAGGGCGAGTCGACGAGCCTCGGCGACTACGTCAAATTCCGTTACCGTCTCGGCGACGACCGCACTTCGATCAGCGGCACCGCGCTCTCCAACAATCTGGACGCGACGTCGGTTTGCGCGCGCGACGTAACGCTGCTGCCCTGCGGCATCGGCCCCGGCAACCAGAACTTCGGCCGTTTCGGCTTCGCCTACACGACGGTGCAATCGCTCATCGGTACGGTCGCGACGAACTTCTCGGCCTACACGAGCTCGAGCCGGCAAACGACCGACGATGCGAACCGCTACGTGCTCGAGCCGCCCTGCGACCTCGAGCCCATCGGCGCGACGACGTGCGATCCGACGGGCTACGAAGAAGATCTCTTTCCGTCCCTATCGACCAACGATACGCTAACGCGCGGCTTCGCCTATAGCTCGTCGATCTCACAGGGGCGCCATACGCTAACCCTGAGCGGAAACACGTACGCTTCGCTGAACTCGTCGCAGCCGCTCGCCGGCTCGCGCTTCGAAGTCCCGTACACCAACGCGATCTCGTCGACGAGCTACACGTTCGCCGACGCCATCAAATCGAGCGACCGGCTAACGTTGCAACCGCGCGTGTCGCTCGTCAACACGACGACGCTCGGCACGAGCGCGCTCGCGGGCTTCGGCGCGACGTGGGCGCCGCAAGAGGCGAACTCGTACACGGCCTCCGTCAACGTCGGCAGTTCGCAACCCAATACGAACATCGATCGCTCGTTCAGCGACCCGGCCTCGGCGCGCTTCGATTGTCAGGCCAAAACGGCGGTCGTGAGCGGTCCGGGCGATACCAACGGCGGCGCTCAATCGGCGGTGAGCCTCGACGCCGCTTGGACGCACCGTTTCGTCTCGGGCAATTCGTTGACTGCCGATCTCTTCTCGCAAGTGCAGACGGGTCAGCTCATCACTGCCCTCATCGCGGAACCCGCATCGTACTTCGCCGGCGAAGCGGGCTATCTCACGGACGTCGCCGCGGCCTACGCGTCGCCGAGCGTGTGCGGCGCCGGCAGCGGCGTTCCCGCGCTCTACGTGCAGGAAGCGGTGGGCGGAACGCGCCGCATCTATCAGGGCGTCAACGTGAGCGGACGCTTCGGTTTGGGCCGCTATCTCGTGGCGCTGCCGACGTATTCGCTCAATAAGGCCGAATTGACCGCGGCGAGCCCGCGCTTGCAAGACGGCCCCTCGACGACGGTGGTCGGCGCGCAACTGCCGAACCGGCCGCTGCATCGCGCCGGCTTCACGCTCGACGGCTATCTGCCGCGCAGCGGCATCGAACTGCTCGGTAACGCGCAATACACGGGCTCGAACAACCAGCAGAACCTCGGCCCCTACGCGACCGTCTCGGCCGGGATCTCGCACGCCTTCGGGCCGGGTCAGGTCACGCTCTTCGAGAATAACGTCTTCAACACGTACGGCGGCGTCTTCGCAACCGACGCCTTCGCCGCGCCGTTGCCGTTATCGAGCGGCGCGTCCTTCGAAACGGCCGCGACGCCGCTCGTGCCGCGTACGGTCAATCTCTCGTACGTCGTCAACCTCGGCGGGCCGCGGCCCGGGCCGAAGCGGTCCGGTTGCTCGACCGCGTCCGCATCCCCCACGCGGCCGATCGTGCGCGCCTCTACCCCCACCAGCTGTCCGGCGGGATGCGTCAGCGCGTCGTGATCGCGGCCGCCATCGCGTGCAGTC